>CAZVQM010000045.1:0-5520 GCA_964629265.1 uncultured Candidatus Saccharibacteria bacterium
ATTCGGGATGCGATGAGCGTCCTTGCGGAGGCGCCCTTGTATCTTGACGACTCCCCATCACCCACGGTCATGGATATTCGCGCAAAGGCGCGGCGCTTCCAGTCCGAACGCGACCTTGGGCTTGTCATGGTTGACTACCTCCAGCTCATCCAGGGCCGGGGAAATATCGAATCACGAGTGCAGGAAGTATCCGAAATTTCGCGGGCCCTCAAGGCAATGGCAAAAGAATTAAATGTTCCTGTTCTTGCGGTTTCCCAACTTTCGCGAGCAGTTGAGATGCGCGGTCCTTCTTCGCGGCCGAAGCTTTCCGACCTCCGGGAATCGGGGTCAATTGAACAGGATGCGGACGTTGTCATGTTTATCTACCGCGAAGACAAGGTCCGCGAGAATTCGGATAAGCGAAACATCGCAGAAATTCTCATTGAAAAACACCGCAACGGCCCCACAGGCAAAATCGAACTCTATTTCAACGAGGAAACCGCCTCCTTTAGATCGATTGATAAGCACTTCGGTGACATCGCCTAACATTCATGTCCGCGCGCTACCCAAATTCGGTCCAGGACCTCATCGATATTTTTTCTAAATTTCCCGGCATCGGGCCCAGGCAAGCCGCCCGGTTCGTATTTTTTTTGTTGCGCGATAAAAAATTCCTCATTCCCCAGATGAAAGAGACACTCGAAACAATCGAAAAAAGCGTGGCGCTTTGTACCGAATGCTATCGGACGACTGATGCGAATGGGGATCTGCCTCTGTGCGCTCTCTGCGCCGACTCAAAACGAGATCATTCAACAATCGCCGTAGTGGAAAAAGAATCAGATATGCAGAATATCGAGAAAACAGCGGCGTTTATGGGCAGATACCATATTCTCGGAGGCGTTATATCAGCCCTTGATCCGGAGTCACCCAAGCGAATCCATTTGCGTGAGCTCCACGCGCGGATTTCTAAAGCACTTTCCGCAGCCGGACAAGCAGAAGTCATTCTTGCGACTTCCGCAACCACTGAAGGAGATATGACAGCGATGTACATTGAGCGAATCCTTGCGCCCCTGAAAGACCAACATCCGCGCCTTCGCGTGACGCGCCTTGGGCGCGGGCTTTCAGCGGGGTCAGAGCTCGAATACGCGGACGATCAAACGCTCCGAAACGCACTCAACAATAGAAAATGATACGCATGCCAAAACACGAAAAGCCAAAAGTATTTCCTGATATTCCCCGATTCGATGAGGAACCACCTCTTGAGGGCCCGCCGCAATCAGCGGAAGAATCGGTATTCTTGTCAACGCCGCATCTTGCGCGAGCCGCGGATTTGAATATTCAATTCCAGCAAGCAAAGTCAACGGAAAGAAGAAAGCTTATTGATTCGCTTGCCGAAGAAATCACACAAACCCCGCATGACGTGCCGGCGATATTTGATGCGCTTGAGATACTCCGTGAGATCAAGAGCTATAAAACCGAAGATTTCACCGAGAATCTTGAACGAGGAATTGACCGCGTCCGTTTCAAAGAATTCCCGCCAACACCGGAGAATCTTGAAGGATGGCTTACCATTGCCGCAGAAAGCAAACTCTATAAACCGGTTGCAGAAAAAATACTTGGCAGAATGATTGGGCGCTGTACCGATAGGAAATCCGTAATGGAATTTCTCTATCAGCTTGCGCTTGGAGGATTTAGAAGCGCCAACCAGGACGTGGTGCGGGTCACTGGCGAGATTTTCGGGGGCAAAAAATTCCTCACTCCAGAAACCGCGCAATATCGCAATATTGCCGCCGCGTTCTTTGATACCGATGATGAAACTCTACGACGAGTCATAGAAATACAGCACACCTTAAATTTTTTAACCCAGTATCGGAACCACGACATTCTTCCGTTTTGGCGGCGTGAAGATACAGTTCCAGAAGATAAAAGAATATCGCAGTCAATCCGGGAGTTAAGAAATGAAAACCCACAGCGCTTTAATGCGCTCATGAACTACTATACGAGACGAGATCAACATGGGACACTTAGTGAAACGCCGGCAGAAGTAACCCTCCCTTTTCCGCTGTCACTCCTCGCTGAACATGGTCCTCTTTTCCAATGGATTACAGAGCAGTTGAGGATTGAGGGATTAGTCAGCACGCGCGAAGGAAGACAGGGAGTCATCCTTACCCTACCATTCCGTGAAGTGATTCAGGAGGCCAAAATTCACTCACCAATTGAACTCGCGCGCTTTATCCGAGATAGATTACGGACAGTCGAACTTGGGAGAAACGAGGGCATACTTGAGCATCAAGGGTATTGGCAGACGCTCGCCCATATGGTACCGGAGGCGTCGAACGAGGATCACATACTTCGACAACTTGCAGAAATAAATGAAGGGATACGCCGCGACATACGAGACAACACAACGCATCTTCTAAGCCCTCGGGGCGATCTTATTGAAATTACAGATCCGCTACTTCGGGAATGGGGATTCCAGTCAATTCTTTTTGAAATGGATGCGAGAAATCGGCGAGACACAATTGTGACAATAGATGTAGAACGCCACCAATACCGCGCCTTGCTCGATGAATACTTTTCGCTGAGAACTACGGAAACCCGACAAGGAATAACTCTTTCACAAAGAGGAAATTTTATTTTAAATGTCATGCTGAGTCATTTGCGGGAAATCCGCTGCACTGAAAATGTTGACGAGGTATCAGGCGGAGAACAAGGAGAGGGAGAGGAACACTTATTTTTCAGTCGCCGGGCGCATTTGCGGCGACTCCCAGAAAATCATAATCCAACGCCCGAACAAATCCGCAGAGCGCTTACCACATACGATATTGATCTTATCCGCATAAACCGCGAGGCACGACTGCGGGGAGAGCATAGGAAGCGAACATTTGTTTTCGAAACAGAGATTTCAGCGCTTGCCGGAAGAGGGCCGATCCGATCTCGCGCGCCAGATGCGATGAGGGAATTAACAGAACTCCTATCAAGCTATCAACCGCAGACATCACCCGAGAATGAATAATCCCCGCCTTTTGGGTGCGGGGATTATTTTGTATTTATTCCGATTATCTCGACTTCCGTATAGTGCTGGCGATGGCCTCTTTTCTTGCGCCACCGCGCTTTTGGGCGGTATTTAAACACAACGACTTTTCTCGTGCGAGCTTGTTTGAGAACCTTTGCATTCACAGTAGCTCCCGGAACCGTCGGAGTCCCGATGATGATATTGTCAGCGTCGTCAACGGTGAGGAGAACCTCGGTAAACACAAAATTCCCGCCTTCGGCGACATCAACTTTCTCGATCTTCAATTTTTTCCCGGGGGCCGCAACATACTGCTTTCCGCCGGTTCTGATGACAGCCCACATATTTTGAGATAGTTACAAAACCCTCTCTTTGTAGAATAGAAAATAAAGCGGCAATTGTCAACAAAAATGCGGCCATAGGCCGCTTTGGTTTAGACAGTTGCGTTCGGACGCACAGGGTCGGAAAGCTGTTCGAGCCGACTCCCATTCGCCTGAAGAATCGAGAGCGTTCGATAGAGCGTTTCGCGAATCGCTACAAACCTCGACATTTCCTGTCTCACGTACTTGAGGAGATTGGCGTAGTTTTGCCTTACCCTCGCAAGATCCGCTTTCTTATGGAGCAATTCGAGGCGAAGAGCCGCTACGTCTTTCTTATGGAACAGCTCGAGGCGAAGAGCTGCTGCGTCGCCTTGCGCCATAATCCTTGCGTCAGCTTCGACGCGAAGCGTGTTCTCAAGCTCGCGAATTTTCGCATCCCGCACTTTGACCACGTACCGATCATAATCAGATACTGACTTTCGAAGGAAATAGAACCCGATACTTCCCCCGAGAATGGCAAGTCCGATGGCCGCGGCAAGTACCTTCGAAACCACATCCACATACCCCCAAGCGGTTTCCTTCTCCTCCGAAAGGATTTTGACCGTTGTCTCAAGAGACCGAATCGTCATTGCGCCGGATACAATATCCCATCGAAGGTCGTTCGAAGTGCTCGTGTGGCGGGCTTCGGCGGCCTTGAGCCGGGATTCGACGACAGTTGTTCCGTGGCGGGCTCGCACAAGGTCGCGCTTTGCACTCTTTTCACTCGCTTCAAGAGCACGCACATGTTCAAAGCACGCGCGGGCGTCATAGGATTCGCTGTCCGGATCGCACGAATTTTGCTCTGCCTTGACCATTGATGGAAAGAACCCAACCATGAAAGAAACGATGATGCTTGCGAGTACTCCGGTGAGAAATCGCATACGTCCTCCCTAATGTATATCGAAATCAAACTACCATAACTCTCGAAACAAATCAAGTGCCGAATGTCATTCGCTCTCTCTGGGGCCTGAAATCGCATTCGCCTCTATCCCGATCTTTTCTCCGGTTATTTTCAAGAAATCCTTGTCTATTTTCCCAAACTCTTTATATGCGTGATTATACATACTCACGGTTGTTCCAAGATTTTTTCCAAGTTTATCAAAATACGTGTTATATCCGTCTAGGTGCTTCCTAAGATTTTCAACCTGCCCGATAATTTCGCGCGCTTGTTCAGAAATTTTTTGATTCTTGAGTCCTTGAAGCACGGTTTGAAGATACGCAAGAAACGAGGTGGGAGAAACAATAATAACCCGCTTTTGTCCCGCGTAATGAATCAAATTGCGGGTATCGTCTCCCATTGCTCCAACCTTATTAATAAGTAAATCATAGTATACGGCCTCAGACGGAATAAACATAAAAGCAAAATCCATGGTACCTTCTTCTGGTTTTACGTATTTTGACGTTTCGTCAATTCGGTTTTTTAAATCCTGAACAAATGCGCTTTCGTAGCGCTTTCGTTCTGCCCCGTCTTTTGCTTCAAGTATCCTATTGTAATTTTCCAAACTAAATTTTGAGTCGATTGGAATAATTCGTTTATCAACAAAAACCACCGCGTCAACAATTACGCTATTCGAAAACGGATACTGCATTTTATACGAACCCGGCGGCAGTACGTTTTTGAGCACGGTCTCAAGATAATACTCGCCGAGTATCCCCCTCTGTTTCGGGTTTTTTAAAATATCCTGAAGATTTTGCAATTGACTTGAAAAATTTACCACTTGCCGGTTTGTTTCGTCGAGCTTGGTCAGCTTCTCCGTAACCTCACTGATAAGGCGGGCTGACTGCCCGGAAATCCCCTGAATCAAATCAGCTGTTTTGCCCAGCTGTTCCTGGTTTGAGCGGTGCGTTTCGCTCAGTTTTGTGTCAATCAGATGCCTCAATTCCCGATTCTGCTCTGAAAGCTGACTCAGACGCTCCAAAAGTGCCCCTGCTTTTTGGGCCTCCTCCGGATCCCCTTTTTTCCCGCGAGAAAGGTACCAAAAGATCCCTCCGAAGCCGAGTGCCAAAACCGCTAATATAAGCCAAAATTGAGTATCCATAACGTTAATTTACCAGTTATAAACCTTGACTTTTTACTCCCACGGGGGTATACTGGGTGAAGGTCACGGTTAGTATTCCGTGGTTTTTAATTGAAGCTAATTCAGGGGTACCGGATCCCGCTGGGGGGCGGGA
>CAZVQM010000046.1:0-5466 GCA_964629265.1 uncultured Candidatus Saccharibacteria bacterium
ACCGAACGCCGTCAATGTCAATCGAGTGTAATGCTCGGCAAAAGCACCCACATTTTCCGGGTGCTTTTGTATTCGGACTCTGCATATAGATATGAAAATCACCCTAACGCCCATCGGGACGGCAAAAAACAAAGAACAGAAACATTTTGGGGGATGGAAGGACGTCGCTACTGATCTTGTAATCGACGAAAAATACCGAGACGCTCTCGCGGGCCTGGAGGACTATTCGCACCTCATCGTAATCTATTGGATGCATGACGTAAAAACATGCGATATCCGCCATGTTCCGCAGGGCAAAGTCGGCGAAGTGCCCGAAGTGGGAATTTTCGCCTGCAGATGCCCGCAGCGGCCAAACCCGATCGGCGTCTCAACGGTAGAAATCATCGGCATTGAAAACGCGGTCGTCCGCGTAGCGGGCCTTGACGTGATAGACAATACGCCAATCCTCGACATCAAACCCTATACTCCGCAGTATGACGCGACAACAGACGCGAAAGTGCCGGACTGGGTGAATAAATTGGACTACTAATCTCCACATACGAAATTCACACTATTTCGTGAAGCTCGTATATGACGAACCCCTGAGATTTACGCACTCTATCCAGAGTTCAGATTTTCAAACAATCAAAAACCCCGCAGTGTGCGGGGTTTTTGAGCTATAGAAAGAAAAAAATTACTCGGATGTCACGGTGACTATATCGGAATTACCAACATTCCCTGATGTATCGTACGCCCGCGCTTGCAACGAGTATGTTTTCCCTTTTCCAGCAGGAACTTCCCATGCACAGGTATACGGCGCTGCAGATACTGTACATTTTCGCTTATTACTCGCATAGAAATCAACCCGCGCCACAGCGACATTATCAGACGCTTCTGCCGTAATCGTTGTTGCTTGTCCGCGCGCCACGACCGATTGATCTGCCGGCGATGTGATAACGGCCGTCGGAAGGACCGCGTCACCGGTCCCGCCGCCTCCGCCACCTTTTGCCATAAGGAGCGGCGAGGGTACACCCTGATTAAAAAAAGTAAATGAAAATACGCCAATCACGAGCACCAAGAAAACGCCAAGATATACTTTTGTTTTATCCATTGTGCAGATATGATCTTGTTGATACAGAATGCATTCGACCTTTATTAAACAGAATCAAAGCGCAGCAAAGAATGAGAAGTGTTGAAATAAGTGACAAATAGTCGAGTGATGCAACCGATACGTCAATTCCCAAAAGATCCGTATTTCGCGAAAGAAACGATGCGCCGTACTCTTTTCCTGGATCAGCAAACGCACGAAGCTTTGCTTCCCAGAGTGTAAGGGGGCACCACCCAAGTATCCTGAAAAAAAGAAAAGAGCTGGCGAGGATAATGTTGAATCCAGCCCGCTTCCATAACGGAGCAAACGGGATAAGCCATCCGACAAGAAAATAGACAATAAGGACTGCGTGAAAACCAGCAAGGATATTACCCCCAAAAAGCATAATCTCCATCATTTCTACCACTATATCATAGGAGGAGAGAGCGATATAGCAGTGATATCAACAGCCGAAATTCAACAACGGCATGGGGGATGAAAAGTATCAAAGATATGTGCGTACAGGCCTGATGCAGTTGTCACGCTTTTTTCTTTTTGATATAATACCAATGCTATGAAACGAATTGCCATATGGGCGGGAACAATCGTAATTCTTCTTCTCGCAGTCGCGGGAATGATTTGGGCTGTAAAAAATTCGAACAATACAGAGTCCGGCGATCTTGCGGTTCCGGTCTCTGCGAGTGATCAAATGAAAGGAAATCCCGAGAGTAGAGTCACGCTTGTCGAGTATAGCGATTTTCAATGCCCGGCGTGCAAATCGTACTACCCGATCGTGGAAAAACTTATGGATGAATACGGCTCAAAAATTCGTTTTGTCTACCGTCATTTTCCCCTTCCACAGCATAAAAATGCGCGCCCTACGGCGTTTGCTGCCGAAGCTGCCGGACGGCAGGGAAAATTCTGGGAGATGGTCAATGAAATTTTTAATCATCAGGACGAATGGGCTCTTCTCGCAGACCCCAAAGACACACTTCTTTCGTATGCCGACGAGATTGGACTCGACAAGGAAAAATTTTTGCAGGATTTTGACTCAAACGACGTACGGGAAAAAGTAGAAGATGACCTTCAGGGCGGCGTACGCTCGCGCGTCCGCGCAACCCCAACATTTTTTCTCAACGGCGCTGCGATCTCAAATCCACGCTCATATGATGAATTCAAGCGCGCAATCGATGCCGCAATCACCCAAGCGCCTTAGAAACGCTCTCTTTTGGTTTCTCGGAGTGGGCTTTATCGGATTCCTCGATTCCGTGTACCTCACAGTAACTCGTTTTATCGGCGAGCCGGTGGCGTGTGGGTTTTTTACGGGTTGCGAAGTGGTAGCGTCATCAAGCTATTCCGCTATAGCCGGGATACCAATTTCGCTTTTCGGAGCGCTCTATTACCTTTTTTGGATGCTTCTCGGCGTTTGGTACCTTGATTCCCGAAATCCCTTGTTTTTTACTCTCCTGCCTTTGACATCAGCGGGATTTGTCGCATCCCTCATCCTCACTGGCATTCAACTCTTTGTTATTGATGCGATATGCCTCTATTGCGTGCTTTCTGCAGCGTCTTCGACAGCGCTTTTTATCCTTTCTTTTGTAATTCGGAAGGCCGGGAGCGGCGAGACACTCGCCACTATTCATTCGCCGCAAATTTGATATACTAAAACATATGAAACAACACACCGTAGCACTCATTGAGGACGACCGTTCGCTTTCAGATATCCTTGCCGCAGAACTGAAAAAAGCCGGGCTTGTCGCGCACCAAGGATTTAACGGCGAAGAAGGACTTAAACTTATCGAATCTCATAAGCCGGATCTCATCCTCCTCGATATTACCATGCCGAAAATGGATGGCATTGCCATGCTTCGCGAGCTCCGAAAACGCGAAGACGGAAAGCGTCAAACACCCGTTTTTGTTCTTACAAATCTTGACGATTTCGGGAAAATCGCGGAAGCAACAGAGCTCGGAGCTTTGGGGTATCTCCAAAAATCCGAATGGCACCTCGACGATGTCATAAAAAAGGTGAAAGAGACACTGGGAATTTCTTCTTGATATCTTCGTTTGATGAGAATGCGAAGACCTCCTATCCTTATGGATGGGACTTTTTCTTTTCTTCTCAAAGAGTGGCAAGGGGGGTATAATAATGAGAATTACTTAACTCACCTTTTTTATGAAAAAAGAATACCTAGTTGGAGGAGTCGCCCTTATCCTCATTATCCTCGGCATCTGGTGGTTTTCCGAACAAGGCCCCGAGGTTATTACCGGAGTGAAAAAAGTCGAGGGAGATTATACCGTAAATACGGATATCGTTCTGAAAGACGGGGCAAAACTTGATGTTTCCGGAACGCTCACGATTGAAAAGGAAATTACCTGCGACGGCGGAGGAATTGAATTTGCAGCGGGCGACGGCGTACGAGTCAATGGAACTCTTCTCTGCAATAGGGAAGATGCGGGAATCATCATTGTTTCAAAAAAAGATATTGAATTTGGCGAGACTGCTCACGTTGAATCCTCTGCCGGAGTCCAGATCGCACATGTAGAAGAAGATATAGTCCGTGACGAGGCAAAACGCGATCAACTCTACGATGATGTCCTTGTCCCGACAGACGGAAAACCACGCATCGGACCTCTGACCGAGGCCGCGAGAGCGAACGTACGAGAAACCGCCATACTCGACGGGAAGGAATACCGGACTATGCCAGAAGGTTTCCGGATTATACGGACTGCTCATGCGCAAACCCCGCGCGACAAAGAGGGAAATGAAATTCCGAATGTCATAATCGGCGGCACGTGGATAATCGGTGGCGGTACGCCGCCGCCTTCAGGTGTTGACGTCCCGACTCCGGGTAAAAAAATTAAGAAAATTCTGCTCAACTTTAATTTCGGACCGAACGGAAACGCAGAATTTCGGAATTTCCATCTTGTGGGGCCTGACGGACGCGACGGCGAGCCAGACCAAGGGAAATCTTGCAACGCGCGGGGCGGCAAGAGCGAAGATGCGTTTCGCATGAGGGTAACCGCGCGTAACATCACGATTGCAAAATTCCGTCTTGAACTTGGAAGCGGCGGCGACGGCGGGCCTGCGGAGACCTTGAAAGACTGTGATCCGGGAATTGCAAAAGGCGGCGACGGAGGAGAAGCGGGTAATTTTAAAATGATCGCGGAAGAAGGCATTGTCATACAATCATTTGAAATCGTTCCGGGGGCTGGCGGAAGCGGCGGAGAAGCGATTGCAAAGGGGCGCGACGGAAAACCCATGTGCCCGGGCGAAAAAGGCGGGGACGCAACCGCAACCGGGGGCAAAGGCGGCGATAATAAAAAAGAACTCTCCGCAACTGGCGCGGTAACCGGAATTTCAAACGTCACGATTGCCGAAGTTATCGGTGGCTACGGCGGAGACGGGATTGCAGAACCCGGAAAGGGCGGTGACGGATCAGCGTGCGGCTGCAACGGCGGTATGGGCGGGAAGGGGACGGCAACCGGCGGAAACGGCGGCATGGCAACAATAAAAATCCAAGGAGGCGGAGGCACAGCAGTCGGCGGAGACGGAGGCGACGCGGACTCATTTGGCGGCACTGGAGGAAGCGGCGGCTCGTGCGGACCGGACAAAACCGGAGGAAACGGCGGAAAAGGAGGAGATGCAAAATCCAAAGAGGGGAAAGCGGGAAAAGGGACATCGTCTGACGGCACAGATGGCGCGATCCGCCAAGAAAAAGGCGGAGACGGTGGGAACGGCGGCGACGGATGCAAGGAAGGAAAAGGAGGTAGTGGTGGCAAAGGCAACCCGAACGGCGCACCGGGGAAAGACGGGAAAAATCTTTGCATTGTTCCGGCAAAGCCGGGCACAGCGATAGATCCGGGCACGAAAACTGATAAAAAAGAGACAACACCGTCATGCCCGCCAGACAGTTTCTTTGATGTGTTTATCGAACTGTGCGTTCCAAAAAAAACCGAAACAACACCGCCGCCGCAAACAAAAAAAATCCAGGCGATCCAGTACCAAGGGAAATATCTTCCCCGCGATCAGCTTATCATTGAAAACGAAGCAGGATGCGGTGCGGATCATTGGCATGCGGCGCAAGGAATTGTGATCTCGACTGATAACTCTCTTGTCGAAGATCCCGGACCTCAATGCGGCTTCGGAAAGGTCTCAAGCGTTCCGATCATTGAGACCTTTGTCCCTCAAGCGTGGCAGCCGGCATTTCCCCGATAAAACGCATCCCCCAGAAAACCCGTCCAAGGCGGGTTTTCTCTTTTGGGAATATCCGCTATACTATAATGCATGAGAATTGCATATTTCGGAGTCACCGAGGAAGAAAAAACATATCTCAAAAGCCGGATAGCCGAGGCGGGGCTTGACGGGAACGTCGTATTTTCCGATGAGAAACTTCAGAAAG
>CAZVQM010000047.1:0-2993 GCA_964629265.1 uncultured Candidatus Saccharibacteria bacterium
GCGAGCCTATTACGTGTTTAAAACAATGGGAGGCGAAGTTTGCATGGTCTTCGACGAGCGGGAGCGAGTCGAAGAAACTTCGCCGACCCTTAGTGAGTCCCGCGCTGGCGGGACGAATCGTGTTTTAAACACGTAATAGTGAGCTACCGCCCTTGGCGCTGAAAAAGCGTAAACGCCGTTTTGAGCGCGATCAGGAGGTCAAGCGTTAACGCGCGGTTTTTTACATA
Source organism: uncultured Candidatus Saccharibacteria bacterium (assembly GCA_964629265.1). GTDB lineage: Bacteria > Patescibacteriota > Minisyncoccia > Sungbacterales > HO2-52-23 > 2-01-FULL-50-25. The sequence continues at coordinate 228 of CAZVQM010000047.1, forward strand.
GTAGAGGTCGTACTGCATTTTTTCGGGTGCGTCTTCAACCGACGCGTCGTTTTCCATATGGATCTGCGCCCATCCCGTAATTCCCGGCGCCACCAAAAGTCGCATCTCGTAGAAAGCGATTTTTTTCTTGAGGTGTTCCACGTATTCCGGCCGTTCGGGCCTTGGGCCGATGAACGACATTTCTCCCCGGAGGATATTGATGATTTGAGGGAGTTCGTCGAGATAGTTTTTCCGGAGAAATGCGCCGACGCGGGTGTGGCGCGCGTCCGGTCCTCCGCCTTTTTCTCCAGCGATCGCTTCGGCGTTTTCCACCATGGATCGGAACTTGATGAGCTGAAACGTTTTTCCGTCCCTTCCGACGCGTTTTTGCCGGAACAAAATAGGGCCTTTTGAATCGAGTTTGATTGCGGCCGCAATGGGGAGAGAAAGGAAGAGCGCCGGCGCGCCGATTGCGATGGAAAGCGCTATATCAAGCATGCGCTTGAAAAACTCATACATGCGTCGCCTCGAGCCCACGAGATTTTCCAGAAACCATAACTCCTCGATCAACGACATCGGGATTTTTCCGGTAAGCGCTTCATGGAACGACGTGAATTCGACGATCGACACGCCCAGGGGTATCACCTCAAAGAGCATTTTTACGAATGTCCGGTTTTCTTTGATTTCGCGCGTGATGATGATTGTATCTGCAGAATAGTTTTTTATAATTGAAGTGAGGTTATTCGAAAGTGCGACGCGGGGAATAGTGCTGCTTTCCGAACGTGTGGGAAGTGGAAGCGGGGAAGCGTTTTCCCCGTCGACGGAGACGAACGCCGCGGGTTTCTGCCCGAGCTGGGGATTTTTCGCGAGAAAGTCCGCGAGAAAGAGAATTTCTTGGTTCAGGCCGAGGAATATGACTCGGGAGACGCCCGCGCGCGTGACAAAAAGGTTGAATAAAAATCGCCACGCGAAAATGAAAATTGTCCCCGCCGTGGTGATGAGGAAAAGGTTTCGCCGGGGCTCTATCTCAAAAAAGGGAAGAAGATAAAAGAAGAGAATCGCGAGGACGAAATTTACGCCCATTACTCGAAGAAGCCGGAGCAAAAATCTCCTGCTATTTTTCATGAACGCGAGGTCGTAGAGTCCGAATGACCCAAGGGTGATGAGCCAGAAGACGAATATGAGCGCAAATGGGATGAAGTGCTGCGGTATTGGCGCGGGATCTGTACTCTGCGAATATCGCAAAAAAAGAGTTACCAAAAGCGCTCCGTAGAGGACGACATAGTCGCCGATGATGAGTACTGCAGTTTTTATTTTATTGTGCCCGTTCATTCCGTTAGAAATAGGACGCGGACGAAAAATTTCCGCGTTCTAAATCATTATTGATAATAATGCTTGAACCTTGAATCATAAATATTGCCTTTTTGTGCGTCCGTCCTGCCTGCCGGCAGGGATTTCTAACGGGATAAATATATTTTTTCGGTCGCGGAGAGCATTCGCTCGAGCGTATAGTCCATTTGTACGACAGTTTTGGCGTTTCTGGCAAGTGTTTCGCAAAGCGAAGAATCCTTTGAGGCGCGCAGAATCGCGGCCGCAAGTTCCCGCGCATCCGCGGGGCGAACAAGGATGCCGGTTTTACTGTCTTGGATAAGATCCGGCATGCCGCCCGTGCGAGTCGCGATCACCGGAACGCCCGCGTGCATTGCCTCGAGCATTGTATAGGGCGTTCCTTCTTTGAGTGACGGAAGGACAAATGCGTCAAAGGCGGAAAGATATTTTTCCGCGTCGTCGAGAAATCCCACAAGAAAAATCGTTTTTTCAAGGCCGCGTGCTCGTATCTTCTCTTTAAGTATTTTCTGGAGTTCACCCTCTCCGATCCAAATGGCGCAAACCCGGATTCCGCGCGCGTGTACGAGCGCGAGTGCATCAAGAAGATATTCGTGGCCTTTGTTTTTTGTGAGTTCAGCAATTGTTCCGATGAGAAACTCGCCCTGTGCGATTTCGCGTGCGCTAAGCCTCGAGAGTTCTTTGCGAGCGTCGTCTCGCCCAATCGCAGTGAATGCGCCAATGCCGTTCGGGATGAGAACGATTTTTTCTTTTCGTATGAGCCGGCGCGCGCTTTTGGCGTCAGCGGCATTTATACATATGACCACATCTTGGAATATTCCTGCAAGCGCGCTTGCGGCGGCGATCGCGATTCGTGCGGTGCGCGGCCGCGGCTCGTTAAATCCCCAGCCGTGGGCCGTGAATACAACGAGCGGTCGCGAAGCGCCCGAGAGGATTTTATACATCCATGCCGCCGCAGCACCGATTCCTCCTGCCTTGCTTGAGTTCGCATGTATGACAGACGGGCGCTCTCTCCGGTATATGGCAAGGAGAGAAAAAAAAGAGAGTATTTCTTTTGCAATCGAGATGTCACGATCAAGTGCGCGAATCGCTATCGTTCGTATGCCAGCGTTCTTTAATTTGACGATAAGGGCGCCGTTTCCTCCGGCTGCGACAACGGGTTCAAAACGGTCGCGCGGCACGTTCGTTGCAATGTCGTAGACGTAGCGTTGCGCTCCGCCCCAATTCGATTTTGTTATGACAAAAAGGATTTTTTTTCTCATACTGATTCTCGTTCGAATTCCGCACTCTTGCTTTGCATTATAACGCATTTGAATATGCAAAAGTCCCATGCGTACCCGCCGATGTGCATAAGCCGCTTGACTTTCTTCCTCAAATCTGCTACTAATATACATAGTGAGTGTCCTCATTTCCGGTTCGCCGGAATGAAGCTCTTATTTG
>CAZVQM010000047.1:3003-5459 GCA_964629265.1 uncultured Candidatus Saccharibacteria bacterium
TCTTATTTGTCCGGCAAGGCCCCCCATCATTTTCGGGATACCTCGAGTTTGGCTCTTGGTATCGCGTGCATGGTGGGGGGATCTTGCTTTTTAATGGCTTTCTTTTTTTAATATTATGTCTAGAGCTCGTCTTATCTTTGCTTCAACGTCCCCGGATTCTTCCTATTATAACGCCGATTTTCTCTGGAAGATCAGGATGCATCTTTATGATCCGCATTTTTTCATTGAATTTCCCGATGACCCCGGGCGCGGCGTTTTGATCGCAGGGTCTCTCGAGATCAATCGCGCAAAAAAGGAGGCGAAAAACACCGATGTTGTCTCTGCCGACGAGTTCCGGAATACGGCAGAGACGGGGGAGTCCTTTGGAATTCTCGGCGCGTTTTTGAGATCCCGGAATACCGCAAAGATAGAACTCCATCCGGATACCCCGGCAGAAGTTATGGAGAAGCTCCGCGAGCGCTTCGATGTTTCGGTTGGCGCTCGGCCGTGGTACCCGGATCGAATCGCAAAAACCCCGGAAGAGATTGTATATATAAAAGAATCGATTCTTGCCGCCCAGACGGCGCTCGGGCATATCCGGGAAAGGATCGCGTCGGCGGCCGTCAAAGACGGCGTATTGTATGACGGCAAGCGCGCGCTTACGTCGGGTATGCTCCGCGATGATATTGAGAATGATTTTTATCGTCGCGGGTTTATCGCGTCCGGATCAATTATTTCGTGCGGGGCGGCTAGCGCCGATCCTCATGCTGCGGGCGACGGGCCTCTGATCGTGCGAGTGCCGATTGTCTGCGATATTTTTCCCCGTTCTCGGAGCACCGGATATTACGCCGACATCACGCGAACATTTTTTAAAGGCGAGCCGAACAGATCCGTTAAAAATATGTACGAAGCGGTTTTTGATGCACAAGCAAAAGGGATTGGCGTGGTTCGCGCTGGTAAAAACGGCAAAGATATTCATGACGCCGTTACTCGCGTTTTCGAATCGAGGGGATATAAAACGGATTTCGCGGCAGGCGAGGGATTTATACATTCGACCGGGCACGGCGTCGGGCTTGAGTGCCATGAAATTTTGAGTATTGGCGAACGGTCGTGTGTGCTTCCTGAATTTTCGGTTATTACCATTGAACCGGGGCTCTACTATCCCCGTGAGGAGTTCGGGATTCGGATTGAGGATATGGTTCTTGTCGGAGAGTACGGCTCCGAGGTACTCACGTCATACCCGAAAGGTTTTAACGACATTGTGATTTCGTAATATCTTGTTCAAGACCGCGTTTTACCATATAGTAGTGATACCTTCTCTACCTTTTTCTTGAAGGGTCACAGAGCAGGCACTCATTCACCCTCCCACCTTTTTCTGGGTGGGTCATGAAGCAGGCACTCACATAAGGACAAATTTGGAGTCAACCCTTCATGGCCCTTCCAGGATTTAAAAGGTGGGAGGGCAAGTAAGCCCCGACGTACTATAGAGGTAGAAATAATGAAGTCGGGGTCCCGACATGTACGTCGGGAGACACATTTTGGAGTCAACCCTTCTTGCGCCTCGCGAGTAACGCATCAAACTACCATGGTCCATACCCGGTAGTAGACTTCGGCCGTCCCGACGTATCGTCGGGACGGAATCCTCATCGTTATTATTTCAAATACGTCACGCTGTTTTCTATGTCACGTAGTACCACGAACATCAATAAAAGCCGAAGTGTTACTACCGGGCATATACGCGAGAACGTTGTACTCGCGCCGTTTACCGTGTATTCGATCGGCGGCCCGGCGCGATATTTTGTAGAAGCGCGCGCCGGAGAAGAGATTCGCGAGGCGGTCGCGTTCGGGCGCGACAAGGGCGTGCCGTTTTTTATTTTGGGCGCGGGATCGAATATCCTTGTATCAGATAAAGGATTCCCCGGCATTGTGATTCATGTTGGTGGCGGAGAAATTGGTGTTCGCGGCGAAACAATCCGCGCGGAAGCGGGTGTTAAAATGGCGGCTCTCGTTGCCGCGGCGTCCAAAGCGTCACTCACGGGTTTTGAGTGGGGGATCGGAATTCCCGGTTCTGTCGGTGGATCGGTGCGCGGAAACGCGGGATGTTTCGGAGGTGAGGTGGGTGACGTTGTTTCGCGAGTTGATGTTCTTGATACAAGCGATCGGGAAGTTCCCGTCAGGGAATTTTCATCGCGCGACTGTGAGTTCGGATACCGCCATTCGATTTTTAAAGCGCATCCGGAGTGGATCATACTTTCAGTAACATTTTCTCTTGCTGGTGGGGATGCCGATATGATTCGGGAGCGGATCATCTCTATTACCCGTGCGCGGACGGAAAAGCAGGATATCGGGACAAAATCCTGCGGGTGTATTTTTAAAAATGTATCGTGGGATGCCGCCGGAGGAAAAGAATCTCTCCTGGGGCGTTTTCCGGAGTACCTCGAGATAGCGGATCTCCCGAATATTCCCGCGGCGTTTCT
>CAZVQM010000048.1:0-5449 GCA_964629265.1 uncultured Candidatus Saccharibacteria bacterium
TTAAATTTCTTTCCTATCCCACAGGGATTTTTGATTTCTTTTCACCCATAACTTTTTGAAAAACGGCATTGTAAGTGTTGACAACATAAATGCCACCGCAGGCACTACCGCATTAAGCCATGGCCTCGAAATATCAATCGCCCGCATATACGCCCCGATTGCAAGATAGGTGAATACTGCGAGCAAAATCCGCCTTGTCCAGCTTGTTTCCCAATCCTTATCCGCTTCAACCATCTTGTTCCTTTCTTCAATTTTTTGTACCTTTTGCTCTAAATTTTCCATACTATTTTCCATGACCTCGTTTTATGCGCTATACTGATGAGAAATTAACCACTCTTGATAATGCGCTATGTAACTCTATAATAAAATATTGATTCACTCATTTTTAATTGGAGGAAAAATATTGGGATGCGCATCAATTAATTTTTTTAACGAATCCGCATCTCCTAACATTCTTAGTGCTTCGGCAAACAATTCCTGGTCGCTCATTTGGCCATGATGATATTTCTCTCCAGGATTAGTGTCGGTTCGCAGTATCCCGTATAAAACAGTTCTTTGATCCAGCGCATCTTCCGAGTTGTGTAATATAATTCCTGATTTCTTCGCAATCAATTCTGATTGCGCTATCAATGCCTTATTATCTACCGTAACCATGCTTTGAGCACAATTGAGGACGCTTTGATAATCTTCTTCATTGATAACGCCCCCCAACTCTCGATATTGTTGATAAGAATATTTTGAACCGAATTCAACATTTTCTTGCTTATTTCTCATATTGATATGATAACTTTATTTTCCATGACACTTTTTATACTTCTTTCCTGAACCGCATGGGCAAGAGTCGTTCCTGCCGACTTCGGGCTCTGACGACTCCTTTCCGGCGTTCGTCGGTGCAGGCACTCCCCCAGAATCTCTCTGGGTGATGCCGAGCGAGGGCGCGTCGGGCTTACGTTCTTCTATTTTACCGGCTATCGCTGGTGTCACCGCGCCGCCTACCTTATATATAGAGCCGACGATTTGGGACCGGATTGCGCCCTGGAGCTCCCGGAAAAGCCGCACTCCCTCGTTTTTATACTCAACCAACGGATCACGCTGGCCGTATGCGCGGAGGCGCACGGAATCGCGCAAATGTTCCATCTGATCCAAATGGTCCATCCACAAAATATCAATCGCGCGAAGCATCACCACTTTCTCAACATTTCTCATGCCCTCTGACCCAAGCGACGCTTCTTTTGCGTCGTACTGACTTTTGAGAAGCGATAAAACGTATTCATCAAGCGCTTCGCGTTTCTCCTCATTCCCCCCGCTGCCGCCCGCAATCTCGGTGATTTTTTTCCCTGCGTCTTCTGAAATATCCGCGATTGCGCGAAACGTTTCGAAAATTTCCTTCGGGTCCCAGTCGCCTTCAGATCGGGCACTCGTATGAAATTCAATAATCTTTCGCGCCTCTTCATCGATCATTCCCCAAATCCGCTCGCGAAGCAGCTCGCCTGCCTCTTTGGAAAAAAGAACTTCTTTTCGCATTCGATAGATCGCGTCGCGCTGTTTATTCAAAACGTCGTCATACTCGAGGACATGCTTTCGCGCATCAAAATGGAAACCCTCAATCTTTGACTGCGCGGATTCGAGGGCGCGAGAAACCATTTTATGCTCAATCGGCTGGTCTTCCGGTATGCCGAAGGACTGCATCATGCGCTTGACGCGGTCCGGGCCGAAAACCTTCATCAAATCATCCTCGAGGGAAACAAAAAACTGACTCGAGCCCGCGTCGCCTTGGCGCCCTGCGCGGCCGCGGAGCTGGTTGTCGATCCTGCGCGCTTCGTGCCGCTCCGTTGCGATTACGTGAAGCCCGCCCAGTGCCCGAACATCTTGGGCGCTTTTTTCATCGGGCGGATTTCCGCCGAGGATAATATCAACGCCGCGGCCAGCCATGTTTGTCGCAATCGTCACCGCGGCCTTTCGCCCGGCTTGTGCAATAATCAATGCTTCATCCTCATGGTTCTTCGCATTCAGCATTTTATGAGGCACTCCCTCGATCTCAAGCATTTTTGACAATCGCTCGTTTTTTGAAATTGAGACCGTACCCACCAAAACCGGCTGGCCTTTGAGGTGCCGCTCCTTGATTTCCCGGATGACGGCCTTGAATTTTCCCGCTTCGGTCTGGAAAATAAAATCCGCGAGATCTTTGCGGACCATGGGCCGGTGCGTCGGAATTGTTACGACGTCGAGATTGTATACTTTATGAAATTCCTCGGCGGAGGTCTGGGCGGTTCCGGTCATGCCCGCGAGTTTTTTGTACATGCGAAAATAATTCTGAAACGTGATCGTTGCGAGCGTGCGCGACTCCTGCTGAACCTTGACTCCTTCCCGCGCCTCGATCGCCTGGTGAAGCCCTTCGGACCACCGCCTCCCGGGCATGAGGCGCCCGGTGAATTCATCGACAATAATGACCTCGCCGTCCTTTACCACATAATCGCGGTCGCGCTCAAAAAGGGCTTGCGCCCGAAGCGCCTGCTCCAAATGCCTCACAAAACGCATTCCCCGCTCTTCATATATATTGGCAATTCCCAAAAGCTTTTCGATTTTGTCGATTCCCGCTTCCGTAATGGTCACGGCTTTCAGTTTCCGGTCTACATTATAGTCCGTCTCCTCTTTGAGCTGGGGCGTAAGCCGGGAAAACACCTGGTAGAGATCAGCCGACTCCTCGTCCGGCGCCGAAATAATCAATGGCGTCCGCGCTTCATCAATCAAAATCGAATCAACCTCATCAACAATCGCAAAATTATGCTCCCGCTGACGGAGTTTGCCCGCTTCATATTCGAGATTATCGCGAAGGTAATCAAATCCGAATTCGTTGTTTGTTCCATACGTAATATCCGCCTCGTACGCTTCGCGCCGCGACACAGGCCTGAAGTGATTGAGCCGGTCGTCTCCGTGCGGATGAGGATCTTCATAAGACGGATCATATATTCCGGAAATGTCGTGCGCGATTACGCCGACGGAGACGCCGAGCATATGATAAATTTTTCCCATCCATCCGGCGCCGACGCGGGACAAATAATCATTTGGTGTTACCAAATGCGCGCCCTTTCCGAAAAGAGAATTTAAATACAGAGGAAGAGTTGCAACAAGCGTCTTTCCCTCGCCGGTCCTCATCTCGGCAATTTTCCCCAAGTGCAAGACAATCCCGCCAACGAGCTGAACGTCAAAATGCCGCTGACCGAGCGTGCGGTGCGCGGCTTCGCGCACTGCGGCAAATGCCTCGGGAAGAATGTCGTCCAGGGTTTCCTGTCCTGAGCCCGTCGAAGGATCGTCATCCGAAAGCCGCCCGCGGAACTCGACGGTTTTTTCTTTCAATCCTTCGTCCGGAATCTTTTGAAACTCCGGCTCAAAGGAATTTATTTTTTCTACCGTAGGGAGAAGCGAATCAATATAGCGCTTGTTTGCATCCCCGAAAATCCCAGTCAAAAATGACATGCGAAATATTATACGCTTTTTTTGAAAAAAAGAAACCCGTAAGAAATTCCAAAAAAATGCTTGACGAAATACTTTATATCGCTACAATACTGTCAGAACATATATGGAGGACATTATGGCGCGAATCATGATGTTGGACGACTGCGACAAAAGTGTTTTGAACTGCCACGACGTCGAAGAAGTCATTGTTCGCGTGCAAACACCCCGCCAGTTCGTTGAAATCGTAAAGCTTTGTGCGTGGGGGGTTACGGAATGGCTCGATCATTCACCGCAGGCCTCGGAGGCCGACTCGCGACTCTACCACGAATCGTTTGCGCACCCCGTACTTTTTCTTACAAGCGGAGTCAAAGACACGCTTGTCTTCGGCGGAGGGGACTTCGCGCTTGCCGCGGAAATCCGGCGCCATCACACGGTCCGGCGAATCCAGATCATTGATTGGGACCGCGAATTCATGGAACTTGCGAAAAAGCATCTTGGAACCCTACACCGGAATACATGGAAAGACAATCGCATCAGAGTCCGCGTTGAAGATGTTTTTGAATATCTTCCGAGAATTAACAAGAAATTTCATGTCGTCTTCGGCGATCTCGTGGATCTCCCGTCGTGGAATTCGCTTTTGCCGGATGCAGGCAAGCACATTAAAAACGTGCTTGCACCAAACGGCAGATTCGTAAACCAGTCAGGAAACGGGAATGACATCGAGGCGCCCAGGAAAGCGTTTCTTGCGGGACTAGCCGAAATCGCTCCGCATTTCCGGTTCTTCTGGATCTACGGGCCGGATATCCCGTTTTTCCGCTACCGGCAGTTTTTCGTGATCGCGACTGATGACGAACGTTTCAACCCTCTCGCATTCACCGAAGCCGAAATAAACTCCCGAATCAAACGAAGAATAGGCACGGGCCTTGAGGAATATTCGGGGATCCGCCATCGCGGAATGTTTGCACTTTCTCGAAAATACCGAACCGAAATCCGCGCGGTCCTCGGCAACAAATTCCCGCAATACGAATACATCTAACAGAGTGCGAAAAACAAAGACCAGCCCAAGGGGGCTGGTTCTTTTCATTCCGTCGTGTGAATAACACTTACCGGACGATGTGGGAGTGGCGTTTTTGCCTTAAGGAAAATTCCCCTTTGTATCACAACGACTGAAGATCGTGCGGCGCCAAGAGTCGCTATTAGATACTCAGCCGCCACCTCGGGCTGAAGCACTTCTCCGCACGAGAAGATGTCAACCGCGGCATAGTGATACTCGGGCCATGTATGAATTGCAAGATGCGACTCTGCAATCACGACCACACCCGAGATCCCGAACGGATTGAACTCGTGGAACACGGTATCAACGATCGTCGCTTGTGCGCGCTTCGCAGCTTCGATCATCGCCGCCTTCACAAACTCGAGATTATTGATTGCCTCCGGATCACAGTCGAAGAGCTCGAGCAAGAGATGTCTGCCAAGCGCTTGCATATATCACCCTCCCCTCTCTCACAATGTGTGCTTCTTTCAGCATAAAAAAACTCTCTTGAAATATCAAGAAAGTTTTCCCCAAAATCTGCTTTTTCGCATCAACAACCTCCTTACATTTTTTGCCGAATTATTTGCTTTGCGTTCCGGGCGCGCTTTCGATTCAGCGATACCGACTTTTCTTTGAGTGACTTCAAACGCCCCTCGAGCTCGTCTTTCAAAGCGTCGATCGCCGCATAAATATCCTGGTCCTGGGCCTCAACGCGGATAAGCTTTTTCCCCCAGGATACGTTCGCTTCCGCATAATAGACAAGACCCTTACGTTGGTGCGTGGTTGTTCGCGCAATCTCTATTTCGAGAATGACGAGCTCATCAGCCGCACCGCGCCCGACAATCCTCCGAACCGGAGTGACAAGCTTTTTATCAGCGTACTCCCGGATCGCGGGAGTAAACGCGAGATTTTTTTGCTTCAACACGACCCTCATACGCTCATTATACTAAAAATTTTCCG
>CAZVQM010000049.1:0-3723 GCA_964629265.1 uncultured Candidatus Saccharibacteria bacterium
ATCGTTAAAATATTCCGCGTTCTCATACGGAACTCTCCCGTCCTCGAACGAAAGCGAATTTCCATTCAGCCCGCCCGTGAGCCAGATTTTTCCCTGAAAAACCGCCGCCGCATGAGAATCGCGCGCAGTCCACGGGGTTGATGACGAAATCTCCTGCCAGACGAGGTTTTCAGGGCGAAACGGAATTTCCGTTTTTTTCTCCGCCGCTGGCTGGGGAAAAATGCGAGCAGTACCCGCCGACGGAGAACGAAAACTAAAAAATATCCCGCCGACGACGAGCGCGGAAAGCACGACTACACTGGTAAAAAATAGTATCCTCTCGTTTGACGTCATGCCGGCGTAACCCCTCCTTCGGATTCGCTTGTACTCTCCTCGAAAACTTCGATTACCTTTGATGCAAATTCTTCAAAGCCCGGCAGTTCCTCGACTTTTGAAACGCCGAGGTAGTGCAAAAAATCAAAACTCACCTTGTAAAGATACATCCGTGCGTCTTTCGGATTCTCTACTCGCTCAATAAGTCCGCGGAGCATGAGATTCCGAAGCGTAAACGACGAATTGACTCCGCGGGTGAATTCGATATCCGCACGCGAAAGGGGCCCTTTATACGCAATAATCGCGATTGTCTCAAGCGCGGCTTTAGAGAGCTCCTCCGAAAAATCGCTTTTGACGAGTTTTTCCACATATTCGGCGTGTTCCGGCCGCGTGCCGAGCTGATATTTTCCTTCCTTTTCCAAAAGGACAAGCCCTCGCTCTTCGTACGCGCGCGAAAGATCGTCCAATGCGCGGACAACATCCTCTTTTTTAGCGTCAGCGACTTTTGCGAGCTTTTCGACCGCAATCGGCTCGCCATGGACAAAAAGAAGAGATTCAATAATTGACGAAAGATTCATGGAGAAATGTTAGATCGCTTCACTCGTTCGAATCGTTATAACTGTTCAAAGCGGTCTAACGAGTTGAACGATTTTAACTGTTTTAACATTTATAACCGTTTAATCACTATATCTCCGAACGGCTTTGATTGATCGAGATCAACAAAGCGCTGGCGCGCAAGCTCCAAAATTGCGAGAAAACTAACGATGACCTCGGTCCGCTCCCGTGATCCTTTTATAATCTCGGAAAACGCCCGCTCCACGACATTCATAAGAAACGATCGGATGTGAGAAATTTTTTCCTCAAGGGAAATAACTTTTTTAATCCGCTCCTCGACGAGCTTTTCAAGCTTCGGCAATGCTTCAACAAACGCTTCAAACGCGGCCTTCAAACTGCCGAGGCCGACGCCGGGCGGCGGAAAAAACACGGGCGGCAGTCCGAAAAACGATTCACGCGCGTGGATGCGAAGTCCCAAGGCCGCGCGCTCTTTGAGGGCACTCGCGCGCTCACGAGCTCTACGATATTCTTCGAGCCGGCGCTCAAGCTCTTCGATCGAGGATTTTTCCTCCTCGTCCAGCTCGAGATGAGGAAGAAGCGAACGGGACTTCAAAAGCATGAGCTGTGCAGCGATAACAAGAAATTCGGCAAGCTCATCGGGATTTATGGCTCCGAGCGACTTTACGTGCAAAAGGTATTCATCGGCGACTTTTGCAAGAGAGATTTCTGATATGGCGAGCTTTTCTTTTTCTATAAGCTCCAAAAGAATTTGAAGCGGCCCCTCGAATTTTTCGTGCTTAAAAACGTAGGCGGTCATTGTTTCGCAATTTTGATGTGAAGCTCTTTCAACTGTTTTCCCGGAACCTCTGAAGGCGAATCCATCATAGGATCGCGCGCAGCGCCTGTTTTCGGGAATGCGATGACCTCGGAGATCACGGACTCACCAGCAAGAATCATAACAAGGCGGTCAAGCCCAGGCGCCATACCCGCGTGCGGCGGCGCGCCAAACTCATAGGCGTGAATAAGATGCCCGAAGCGCTCGTCGGTTTCTTCCTGCGTAAGACCCATAATTTCAAAAACTTTTCTTTGAACCACGGGGTCGGAAATCCGGACTCCGCCGGATGCAAGCTCATAGCCATTACACACAAGATCGTACTGGCGCGCGTGAAGTGCGCCCAAATCCTCGGCCTTCATGAGTTTCTCAATATCTTCCGGCTTTGGCGCGGAAAAGGGGTTATGCGCGAAGGTGTAGCGCTTTGCGCTCTCGTCAAACTCAAAAAGAGGAAAATCAACAACCCACGCAAACGCAAGAGTGTCTGGATCTTTCGGGTCCTCACGCAAATCAAATTTATCCGCGCCAAATTTTTTCATCACCTCCTCATGGGTAAACACCGGAAAAGGTTTTTGCAAAACTTTTTTTCCGACACTCTCGGCGACAAAAATCATCATTCCCTCAACCATATCAAGGACATCGCGCTCGTCGACAAAAGACATCTCAAGATCAATTTGCGTATGCTCCGGCTGACGGTCGCCCCGCGTATCTTCATCTCGAAGCGCGCGAGCTATTTGATAGTAGCGCTCAAACCCCGCAATCATCAAAAGCTGTTTATACTGCTGGGGCGCTTGCGGAAGCGCATAAAATTTCCCGGGATAGAGCCGCGACGGCACAAGAAAATCCCGCGCTCCCTCGGGAGACGTCTTCGTCAAAAGCGGCGTTTCAATCTCGATAAAGTCATTTTTATTTAAATATTCCCGGACAAGCGTTGTTACTTTGTGGCGCAATAGAATATTTTTTTTCATCCGCTCGCGGCGAAGATCAAGATAGCGATACTTCAAGCGGGTTTCTTCTTCGATCTCGCGGCCGTCCGAATCAATCGGAAACGGAGGGGTCTTTGCCTCGCTCAACACCGTAAGTTTCGTCGCTTCAATTTCAATTGCTCCGGTCTCTATATCCGGATTGATCATATTTTTTGGGCGCTCTTTCACAACACCCTCAAGTTCAATGACCCATTCCTGCCGGAAGCGGTTTGCGACGCCGAGCGTTTCCTTTTGCGCGGGACTAAACACCACCTGCACTATCCCCCACCGGTCGCGAAGATCGATGAAAATGAGCTTGCCGTGGTCACGCCTGGAATCAATCCATCCTTTGAGGATGACGGTTTCTCCGATTTTTTTCGGCGTTTCGCTCGTACGTGTTCTCATAAAAATATCATACTCCAAGTAAATACATTTACTTATCCGAACAAAAAATCCATAAATTCCTCTATCGGCGTCCGATACGTTTTCGGATATCCCGCTCCCCTTCTAATTTCACGCAAATGGTATTTCGCTTCATTTTCACCGGCCTCGAGAATCTCCAGATTATGCACGAATGAAAGCCCTTCAAATCTTATAACCGGCGGCCTCAAAACAATATCCGCGGTTTTTAATATGGTCTTCCCGATCTGGTACTCGATCACGGAAAGCGAATTCGTGATAATGGAATACATATCACGGACTTCAATCATTTGCTCCGGCCGGTCAAGCCATCGCGAGGAAACGTCAACCGCGATTACGTATTCTGCGCCAAGTTCCCGCACAACATCAGCCGGCACCGGATTTGAAAGTCCTCCGTCGATCAAGAGGCGCCCCCCGACTTCAGCCGGGCTAAAAACTATTGGGAGTGCCGCCGACGCGCGGAGCGCGTCAACCATCCTCCCCTTTTTTATCACCACCTCTTCGCCGTTTCGCGCATCAGTCGCGACCGCGGCAAATGGAATCTCCAGATCTTCAATCTTAATATTACGAAACTCCTCGTTCAGGAGTTTTTCAACCAGCGAATCACGGAAAAAGGCGCCTCTGCGGTCAAGAGCGGTC
>CAZVQM010000049.1:3733-5315 GCA_964629265.1 uncultured Candidatus Saccharibacteria bacterium
CGTCACGGGAAGGAAAATATTTTTTCCCGTCAAAGTTTGTTGCGAGCGCTTCGAGCCGCCGGATATTTTTAGTCGCGGCGTAATATCCGCCGACCAAGGCCCCCATGCTCGTTCCGGCGATACAATCAATCGGAATTCCGGCGTCAACGAGTGTTTTTATAACGCCAATATGCGCAAATCCCTTTGCGCCTCCGCCGCCAAGTGCAAGACCAATTTTTTTCGGTTTCATTCCATTTCTCATCGGAAAAATCTATCCATTCATCGAAATATGCGCCCGCCTGCGGGGCGCACGTCCATTCATCATGATACCAAAAACCAATAAAATTCCAAGGCCCCGCCCAAATCTCACCCGGCAAAATACGAGGTCTTGAGCCGTGATTCTTTCTTGAATCGCTCTATTGCAAGCATAATGAGCCGATCAACGAGCTCCGAGTAGGAAACTCCCGACGCCTCCCAAAGCTTCGGATACATACTGATCGAGGTAAATCCGGGGATTGTATTGATCTCATTTACAAACAAATCGCCGTTCTCTTTGAGAAAAAAATCAACGCGCGCCATACCTTCACACTCAAGCGCCTTGAACGCGCGGGCCGCAAGATCCTGAACCCGCTTGATGGTTTCCTCCGGCAGTTTTGCAGGAATCTCGAGCGCGGCACCGTCTTCATCGATATATTTTGCTTCATACGAATAAAATTCATGCTTCGGTATGACTTCCCCGGGCAAAGACGCAATCGGCTCTTCATTCCCAAGAACCGAGCATTCGATCTCCCGTCCTTTTATGAATTCCTCGACAAGGATTTTTCTGTCATAGCGAAACGCATCCTTGACCGCCGCGCGGAATTCTTCTTCGCCACGCGCCTTGTGAACGCCGACCGATGACCCAAGATTCGCGGGCTTCACAAAAAGCGGTACTCCGAGACCCTCCGAAACTGCATCAAACGAAATCTCGTCGTTTCCTCGGAATACCTTAAATTTCGCAATGGGAATTCCGGCGTCCCGCAAAAGACGTTTCGCGACATCCTTATCCATCCCAACTGCAGAACCCAAAACCCCTGCGCCGACAAACGGGATATTCGCGAGCTTCAAAAGCCCCTGAACAGTCCCGTCCTCTCCAAACGTTCCGTGAAGCACCGGAAATACTACGTCTATTTTTTCACCGGCGCTCGGGCGTTCAAAATTCGTTATCGCGCCATCGCTTTGCGGCACGAGCGCGACTGATTCGCCTGTTTCTTCCTGATTCGCGTTTCCGCTTTCGAGCAAAAACCGCGATCTATTTTCCAGGAGCCACTTTCCCCGTTTATCAATCCCGATTAAAATCGGCTCGTACTTTTCTTTATCAAGCGCCTCATAAACGTTTTTTGCGCTCCGCAAAGACACTTCGTGTTCCGCCGACCTCCCGCCGAATAAAATGCCAACCCGAATTTTTCTTTTCATAGAAAGAGTATAACGCATTATGCGTATCTATTAATAGAGGCAATGCGAAAAAGCGTTTGCTTGAATTTCACCGAAAATCGTGGTATCATCGTTACGATTGCAGAAAAGAAATTATTCCTCCCATAGCTCAATGGCAGAGCAGTTGCCT
>CAZVQM010000050.1:0-5307 GCA_964629265.1 uncultured Candidatus Saccharibacteria bacterium
TGTTTCGGCGGGCGCATAGAAAAGGGCGACGTTATCACGAACCCCCCGGATTCATCGAATTTTTTGGCCGATGGATTTTGCCCGGCATTGGGCATATATCCCGAGCGCGTGTTTCTGAGAAGACATTTTCGAGCGGGTGGATTTCCGCAATCGGTCCGCAGTTTTACGCAAGGCACGGATGGCGATCGCGACGAGACGCTTCGCAAGAAATTCAGCATTATTCCTGAGTCCATACAGGGGAGACGTGTGTGGATACTGGACGACTCGATTGTCCGAGGGAAAACATCAAGGAGCTTGGTATCGAGTTTGCGCAAAAACGGCGCTTCGTGGGTCGGCATGCTTTCTGGAAGCCCGCCGCTTGTAGGTCCGTGCCAAAAAGGAATTGATCTTTCTCATCTTATCGCGGCGAGTGTTCCCGGCTGCGAAGAAGCTGATATCGAGGAGGTACGAAAAAGTATCGGAGCTGACTTTCTGGGGTATCTGCCGCTCAAAGAACTGAAGGCCGCGGTTACTGAGTGCGGTGCCGATCATCGGAATTATTGCTTCGGATGCTTTGAAGGACGAGAGCCCATATGGGGAAAGTGGTAATAAGTACAAAAAACACCAACCGCCTGGCATGTCGAGCTAAGCTCGATTCGCCAGTGCGGTTTTTTGATTTTTCTCGAGAAAAAACGTAGAATAATTCCCATGGATGAGCGCGAAAAGAAAAAAACCTTGCCGGAACTCGAGGAAGAAATCGTGAAGTTTTGGGAGGATAATAAGATTTTCGAGAAAAGCGTTGAACAGAGGAAGGGGAAAAAACGCTTTGTATTTTATGATGGGCCGCCCTTTGCAACCGGACTTCCGCACTACGGCCACATTCTTTCGAGCACGGTAAAGGATGTTGTCCCGCGCTATTGGGCGATGAAAGGATATTATGTTCCCAGGCGCTGGGGATGGGATTGCCACGGGCTTCCCATTGAAAATATCGTTGAAGAAGAGCTCAAGCTCTCCGGCAGAAAGTCGATCGAAAAATTCGGCATACAGAAATTCAACGAAACCGCGCGCTCGAAAGTCCTCACCTATGTAAACGAATGGCGCAAAACCGTTCGCCGGATGGGCCGCTTTGTTGATTTTGAAAATTCCTACGCGACCATGGATTTGACGTATATGGAATCGGTCTGGTGGGCGTTTAAGACACTTTTTGATAAAAAACTTATCTACAAAGATTCCCGAACAGCGCTTTTCTGTCCGCGCTGCGAGACCGCGCTCTCGAATTTCGAGATCGCGATGGATAATTCTTACCAGGATCGTGAGGACGATTCGGTCTATGTGAAATTTGAGCTTGAATCCTCGCCCCGCGAGTATCTTTTGATTTGGACAACAACTCCGTGGACGCTCCCCGGAAACGCCGCAATCGCAGTCAACCCGGAAATCGAGTATACAAAATACAAAATACGAGATACCGTTTTTTGGGCCGCGGTCGCGCCGCCCGCGGATCCCGGCGACACACTGGAAATTCTTGGAAAAACAAAAGGAAAGGACTTAGTAGGGAAAACATACGAGCCGTTTTTTCGGCTCTCCCGCGACTCTCGCGCGTATCGAGTGGTTGGCGCTGATTTTGTTTCAACCGACGAAGGGACTGGACTTGTCCATATCGCGCCAGCATTCGGCGAGGAGGACTTCCGTTTGGGGAAAAGAGAGAAACTCCCCATGGTTGAAACCCTTGACACTACCGGGCATTTCGGCGATTCCTACAAAGAACTCTCGTTTCTCAAAGGAAAAACCGCGGCAGGGGCAAATCCGGTTTTGATCGAACGCTTGCGAGAAAAAGGGATTTTGTGGAAGGTCCAGAAGATAACTCACCGCTATCCAATTTGCTGGCGCTGTTCAACGCCTCTTATATATAAGGTAGAACCCGCATGGTTTTTGAATATTCAGAAGATAAAAAAGCGGATGCTTGGGGCAAACAAAAAAATCGATTGGCATCCGGAGCATTTAAAAAATGGGAGATTTGGAAACGGGCTTGAAACCGCGCCCGATTGGAATTTATCCCGTTCGCGCTTTTGGGGGACGCCGATTCCGATATGGGAATGCGCGAGTTGCAAAAAAGTTCATGTGATCGGCTCGCGGGACGAGTTCGCAAAGCGTGCGGAGCCCGCAAAGAATCGCTATATCCTTATGCGCCACGGAGAATCTGAAAATAACGTAAAGAACATTTGTTCGTCAGATCCGAACGCAGCGTATCATCTTACTGAAAAGGGAAAGAGCCAGGTTCTTGCGAAAGAAAGGGCGCTCGGTAAGGAACATATTGATGCGATAATTTCTTCCGATATACTTCGAGCGAAAGAGAGTGCGGAGGCCGTCGGTGCGTTGTTCGGGCTTAAGGTTTTGTATGATGAGCGTCTTCGGGAGGTCGACGTTGGTATGTTTGAAGGGAGGGTAACTTTTGAGTATAACGCTATATTTCCTTCCCCGGTGTCGCGATTTGAAAAAAAAGCTCCGGGCGGAGAGACACTAACGGATGTGCGCACGCGCGCTGCGGAATTTTTTCGGGAATGCGAGGAGCAGTTTAACGGGAAAACAATTCTTGTCGTAAGCCACGAGGATCTTTTGTGGATGCTTTGGTCGTTTGCCGAAGGGCTTTCGAATATCGAAGTCGTTGCTCTTAAAAATCCCGGGTTTATAAAAAACACTGAGATTCGGGAATTACGCTACCGCGATATTCCTCGCAATGAAACCGGCGAAGCGGATTTTCATCTCCCGTACGTGGATGAAGTCGCGCTTCACTGCAGCTGTGGCGGGGATTTGACGCGCATAAGAGACGTTTTTGACTGCTGGGTGGAGTCGGGCTCCATGCCGTATGCAGAAAAACATTATCCCTTTGAGAACAGGAAATTGTTCGAGGAAAATTTCCCGGCGGATTTCATCGCGGAATATATTGCGCAGACCCGCGGGTGGTTCTATACCCTTCACGTTCTTTCCTCCGCGCTTTTTGGGAAGCCCGCGTTCATGCACGCGGTGACAACAGGAACGATCCTCTCCGAAAAAGGGGAGAAGCTTTCCAAGTCAAAGAAAAATTTTCCTGATCCGTGGATTTTGTTTTCTAAATATGGAGTTGACGCAATCCGTTACTATTTGATGTCGTCCTCCGTCATGATCGCGGATAACATCAATTTCTCGGAAAAAGAAGTTGATGAAGTGTATAAAAAGTATTCCCTCATTTCTTGGAACGTCCTCCAGTTTTATAAGCTCTATGAATATCGCCTGAAAGGGAAGTCGGCGGCTTCGCGAAAGCCAGAGCACGCGCTTGACCGTTGGATATTGTCGCGCCTCCATTCGACTATCTCGAAAGTCACCGCGGCGTTCGATGCATATGAGATTATTGAAGCAACCCGGCCGCTTTTAGATTTTGTTCAGGATTTGTCGCTCTGGTATGTGCGCCGGTCACGCGAGCGCGCAAAAGCTGATTCGCCTGATGCAATTCGTGCACTTGCGACGCTCGAACGGGTTTTGCATGATTACGCTCGTATTATCGCGCCGGTAACTCCGTTTCTTGCAGAAATAATCTATCGTGAATTACGGATGAAGAAAAAATTGTCCGTTCATCTCGAGGATTGGCCAAAAGCGAACAAAAAATTGATTGATAAAAAACTTGAGCGCGATATGAAAGAAGTCCGTTCAATAGTTTCGGAGGCGCTTCGCCTGCGGGCTGAAGCGGGGATTCGGGTGCGCCAACCTCTGCAAAAATTACAAATTCCAAATAACAAATTACAAAAGAACTTGCTTGAATTAATAAAAGACGAAGTGAATGTAAAGGAGGTTGTATTTGGAGATACATTCCATCTCGACACTGTTATTACCAAGGAACTTCGCGAAGAAGGGTTTGTCCGCGAGCTTATTCGAAATGTCCAGGAGATGAGGAGAGATCTTGGGTGTAGGCCGCGTGACACGGTGCGAGTTCGATTGTCAGGTTCCGAGGCGTTGTTTATCGCTGTACGCCGGTGGAAGAACGATATTCTTTCCGCGACGAACGCAACAGATTTGAATGAAGGCGGCAAAAAAGATTTTGAAGCCGAGCGGGAGATCGAATACGATAATGACCGCGTGTGGGTTGGTGTGAAGCGCGCGGTATGATTTGATTCCTCTATGCATTTTACCGACGCCATAGTGCTTTCGAGGATTGATGTCGGAGAAGCGGACGCGGTTTTTTCTCTGTATACGAAAGAATACGGCAAAGTACGCGCCCGCGCGCAAGGAGTGAAAAAAGAGAATGCGAAGCTCCGCGGGCATCTTGAGACGCTCGCTCTCTCCCACATCGGGTTTGTCGCAACGAAGAACGGGGAGCGCCTTATTTATGCTGAGGCCTCCGCCACGTGGCCCTGCATCCGGGCGGATTTCGAACGCCTTCGCGCGGCAATGTATTTTGTTTCTCTTGTCGATAGCGCGACGTTTGCGGGCGAGCCGGATCCGGACGTGTGGAGTCATTTGCAAAGAGCCTTTGCGGCGCTCGAAGAGCAGGGTTTTGAGAAAGAATCGTTTAAAGCGTTTGAGGAAGGCCTCGTGCGCCATCTCGGATACGGTGGCGCGGGAGATATTTCGATTCTTGGCCTTTCAATAGCGCGTCCGGTATAATAAAGATAGCGAAAACCCAAATCACAAATATACACAAATCACAAACAAATTCAAATATCCAAATTCTAAATTCAAAATGTTTTGAGTTTTGGTCATTGAAATTTCGATATTGTTTGGAATTCGGATTTTGGAATTTGTAATTTCATTGCATATGGCAAAACTCGAGGAACTTGAAGAAGAGCTTTATCGGGAGGAGGGCAAGGAGGAGCTTGAAAAACGGCGGCAGAAAAAAATCTTTTTGTCGCTTCCTTCATCTCGTCTTCCGCACGCCTGGACCGGCGGTGGGCCGAACGAGCCGTCATCCCGCATGGCGATTATGAGGGGCCGCGCCGCAAAAATTCTTCTGGGAATATTTTTAACCCTCGTGGTGACGGGCGGCGCTCTTTTTGTATTCCTCTATTTTGGTTCGCGTCCGCAGGAGGTTTCTCTGAGAATCGAATCGCGGGAGGAAATCGAGTCGGGAGAAACGCTTACAATCTCAATTCCCTACAAAAATATTTCTCGCACGCCCTTGCGCGAAGTCGAGCTTACCATTATTCTTCCTCCGGGGACCCGTATAAAAGAAGGCGGCACAGAATACGAGGCGCCCCTTCGCATACCGAAATCGATTTCCGATCTCGCGCCCGGAGAGGAACGCTTGGAAGAGCTTACGGTTCGGATGTTCGGGAAGGAAAAAGAGGAGGGGCGAGTTGA
>CAZVQM010000051.1:0-5293 GCA_964629265.1 uncultured Candidatus Saccharibacteria bacterium
TGTCTATATTTCTCATCTGTGATACATTAGCTATCGCCTCCTTATTAGCAACCATGCCGATGGGAATATGATACTTATTAATCTTTTTTGATGTGCTCAAAGGGATCGCCAGAAACGAGTATTGATTATATTTTTTAACGACAATAACCGGACGGGTGTATTCCTTTCCTTTTCCATCCATCTCGAAATCAATATTAACTCCTAAATTCACCCCGTTAGAGGCAGATCGCGATCGTATAGAATCGTCGCGTTCCATATTTCCAGATTTGTAATGATTATTTTTCATATTGTTGATATTATATTCCCGCGATCGCGGCCTCTAACGGGGTGAACCCACCAAATCTCTCCTTCGCGAAAATACAGCCGCTCTTCTTTGGTATGAATTGACTTTTTAACTTCATTCCATTCATCAAAAGGTTTTTCCATACAATACACTAAATCCTAAATACTAATATCTAAATACTAAACAAATACTAAATTCGAAATAGCAAATCCCAAACCTCACTTTGATTTTTCCAATATTGAACCAAATATCTTCATCAGCTCCGTAACTTCTTGGATCAGCGCGTCTTTTTCCTTCCGATGCTCCTGAAGCGGCTCGGTGAGCCGAAGCCAGAATCTCGACTCTTTCGCTTCTTTCTTGGAGATTTTTACTCGCATCACAAAGTCCTTTTTACTTAATGCCTCATTTGCTTCTATATAGTTTGCTCCCACTGAGCCGGCGGAACGGACAAGCTGTTTTCCGTTTTCGATATTTGGAATATCTTTTGGAAGTTTGCGTACATAAGAATTTACTCTCCGAGCAAATTCTAGGCTTCGCTCCTCAAGATTGTAATGTTTAGAATTTATTGATTCGTTCATTTGGAATTTGTTTAGTATTTAGGATTTCGAATTTAGGATTTTCTGGAATTACGTTGCCGGGGGTGATTCAGTACTTGTCACGGCGGGCGCGGGAGTTGGCTCCGGTGCGGGAGCAGGTTCAGGGGCGGGTTCCGGGGCTGGAGTTGGCGCTGGCTCTTCTGCAGGAGCTGGAGCGGTTGATGTTGTATCAACGGGCGCTGGCTCGGGCTCCGGGGCAGGAGCGGGTTCCGTCTCCGGTGTAGGTGCAGGTGTTGGCTCTGGGGCCGGAGCTGGAACGGGGTCTCCACTTGGAAACGGGGTTTCCAAGCTCGTTTCTTTCGCTGTACACGCGCCAGCCGCGGAAACCATGGCGCCCGCCTTCATCTTTATACAGAATGGCTCTTTCGTATCTTCGTCATAAATCGTGATGCCGATGGGATTTGCTTGAGATCCGAAAACCGCCGACTCATCCACCGAAAGCCGTTTTGCTACCAATTCATCGGTAATTATTTTCTTTGCGATAATCGTTCCGTCTTCTGAGATTGACCAGTTGCCGAACATTCCGGCGATCCGCGATACATCAAGAATCTGATTCCCTTGCATATTGACGTCGCCGAAGAAATTGACATTCACCTTGCCGGTTGATTGATCCACTGACCATGCGTTTGTTGTAAGATCTCCGGAGGCGAGCGCGCTCATACCAGAATCAAGCGGCGCAGAAGACAAATTCACGAACACCGATACTTTTCCTGTTTTTACCACCCGGTCGTCAGACATCAAAACCGTAGTCGTTGAGTCAGAACCGTCAAAGGCATCGAGTGCGATACCCACTGTCTGCGCCGATGACGACGCGAGCATCCCATGCCCGGGGATCGAAGAGATAGTGATGCGGTCGCCAATTTTAATCGCGCCATTTTCGGTGGAAACCTTGACAGGCACGCGGCCGGCGAGCGCAATGGCGGGTTTACGCGGATTGTTACGATAGGCAACACCGGACATAAATTGCAAGGCGTTGCCTTCAATACTGATAGCGGGTTTGGTTGAAACAATGCCGATGACCGTACTGCTGGAAATCGCTTTTTTCACCGATCCCGACTCGGACGGATCAACGGCAACAATGTCGCCTGGATCAACATCTTCCGAAGAAGGATAGAGCTCGGCGTAGTCGGCGCAACCGGCGCCGGTATCCACACAAGTGCCTTCAATCGATAATTGTGATGATGGGCTTGAAGTTCCGATGCCCACAAATCCCCTTCCGCTCACTACCAAATGCGGCGATGATGTCCCGGTATCGCCAACAAAGAGAACGTAGGTACTCGACGCCTGCTGTTCAATCGAGAATGTTCCTGTGGGTGTTGTCGTGCCAATGCCAACTCTTGGCTCACTCGACAATACTCCGCCTCCGGTTGTAGTGGCGTACACCGTCAAAGCCGCGCTTCCTTGTATTCTTCCTGTGTATGAAAGTGCGATGCCACTAGTGACTGCCGGCATATCAATCCATGTAACCTCACCCGAATCCGGGGCAAATTGCATCATTCCAGCTTCTAGATTACCAATCTGGGTCAGATCCGAGGCCTGATTATAAATGAAAGCGTCTGTTCCGCCCGATTGGTTTTTGATTACTAACCCGCCGACAAAAGTTGAGGTCGCGAGCGTCCCGTTGGTGTTGATGGAGAGGATTGGGACAGCGGTGGTTGAGGTCGCAATGGTCCAGGCGTAGGAAGCGGAGTTTGGAATCGTTGAGGTTGACGACGAGGCATAAATCATATTGATCCCAGAAAGGAGGATGGATTGATTTGCGGTTCCGGAATTTGAGGCAAGCGAAAGGAGATGACCAGGAGAAGTAGTGCCGATGCCGACGTAACCACTTGCGAATATGCCGGCGTAGTTATTGTCTGCTCCCGTTGCCGAGCCGTAGATCGCAACAGCCATAGAGGTTCCTCCGCTATCTCCGGTTACATCGGAATATAATCCGTAGGTATTGATTGTTCCGGCGAAAGGCCCAGTTCTGGTTGTAGATATTCTGGTTCCGTAGGTGGTATCGGTTCCGGTTTGTACTTGCCCGGTGTCGGTAACAGTGAAAAATCCACCATATTCCGTGTCTGAATTAACGTTAGTTGACGAAAAATCAAAATCAAGACGGGCGTCCGGAGTAGCATCACCGATGCCGACATTGCCAGCGGCGTCAATCGCAAATGGTGTCGTATCGTTCGCTTCATCCTCGGCGTAGAAGGTATATGCCGCCGAGCCCCCTTCGTTTGTTATCAACAATGCTGGGATATTGCCGCCGCCGGTAGGAGCCGATCTGACTGAAAGCGTCCCGCCGGGAGTGGAAGTTCCAATCCCGATTCTACCGGCTCCATTGGCTCCGACACTGTTGCCGTCAATCGAGAAAATTGATGCCGCGGTTGGAGAAGTCGCAAACGAAAACGAATTTATTGCGGATGGAATTGTTGAAGTAGCCGACTTTTGGAACGCGAGCGTAAGCGACGCGGCGGAAGAAGAAGCGAAGGTGATTACATTTGAATCAAGGTAGGTGTTTCCTGCGACAGAGAACGTTGTTGCTGGAGTAACGGTTGCAATTCCAAGACGAAGATTCGTCGCGTCTACAGTAAGGAAGTTTGCGGAATCAAGAGTTGTTCCTCCTGTGTAGTATGCGAGACGGTTCGTTGTGCCGGAGTTGATGGTGCCTGATCCTCCGCCGCCTGTGATACACGATCCTCCGCGAACCGTGAAGCAGCCGTCCGAAAGATTTAAGCCGTTGGCAAATGTTGAGGTTCCTGATCCTCCGACGTTAATCACGCCTGATGTTTGGATAACTCCGGCGGATGTTGTTGCCACTCCGACTCCAAGACCTCCGGTTGTATATGTATTTCCTTGGATTGCTAATGCGGCAAGTGAGGAAGGCGAAGAAGTGCCGATTCCCACAACGCCGGATGAGGTAAGCGTAAGCCGCGGAATCGAAGATGAAGCGTATGCGTCAGAAGAAGTCCCGACCATGAGGGTGCCGTTTGAATTTGTGAAAAGCCAGTGCTTTTGATTTGTCGCGGCGTCGGTGTCCGTAATCGCAAACGTCGGCGAGGTTGATGCGATGTGCAGGAGATAGGCGCCCGTGGTTGTTCCGATTGCAACGGACGTTGTGCCAACGCCGCCGAGTCCGTCCGAAAGTCCGAAGATCGTGAGAATCGGATTTCCGTCAAGCTGCGCAGTATAGCTTTCAGGAGTCATCGCGCTCGCGGAAGAAGACACCGGCATGTCAACCCAAGTTACAATTCCGGCGTCCGTATCAAACGACATCGCGCCGATATTAAAGTTGTCAGCCGACAAAGTGCCACTGGTAAAGTCATACTCAACCGCGCCCGAATCAACGGAAAGCCCTCCTCTAATAGAAGTTGTCGCAAGCCCGCCGTTGGTCGAGATATTGAATATTGCGTCTGCGGTTGTTGAGGTTGCGATTGTCCAGGCGTAGGCGGTTGAGTTCGGAATCGTTGTTGTGGAGCGATTTGCGAAGTTTACAGTGGATACTTGGCTGAAGTTGAGATAGTCGGTTCCGAGAAATAGGGAGCCGGTTCCGACCTGAAGCCCTCCCTTGACCCAGAGGTTTGAAGCGTATGTGGATGTTGAGTTTGTTCCTGTGCCGAGAACGTCGAGGAATCCTTGGATAGTGGAGGTTGCGGTAGTGGAGGTCGCGTTGAAGGAGCGGATGGTGAGAAGTCCCGCAAGGACCGCATCGCCGTTTACTCCAAGAGTTGTTCCCGGAGTAGTTGTGCCTATGCCGACTTTGCCCGTAGCCGCCGAGCCGGTATGAGCCAAAATAACGTCTCCTACTGTACCTGTGGTACCACCATATATGAATACGTCTCCGGCGGCTCCAGCGGGACCCGTGGAACCACCCCCCCCTGCGAGCACCAGATTTCCCCCGGTACGAGCACCACCGCCGTCTAACGTTCCTGCACCAGCAGCAATAGTAAGCTGATTGCCATTCGCCGCTCCGGATGGCATTTGTATATTGATTGTTCGGTTACCGCCCGCGGATAACGTAATATCACCCCCAACCTGAAGTGTTGCTTGCGGCGCAGTTACGCCGATTCCCACACGAGTGTTGGTAGTGTCAAACGTGAGAAGCGGGACTGCGGAGGTCGAGGTTGCGATCGAGAAAGCGTTGATAACATTCATAGGGATCGTTGATGTCGAACTCGACGCATACACAAAGTTATCAAGACCGTAAAGAATGGTGCGGTCTGCGAGCGTGCTTGATGTCGCGGCAATGGAGAATAGCGCGCCGGGAGTTGAGGTGCCAATGCCGATTCTCGCGTTGGAAAGATACAAAGGCGGGTTTAAGCCGCTACCGCCTCCGCCGGTGGCATCCGTGCCGCAGGAAAATACTCCCGTAACGCTTGCTTTCACATCACAGCTCGCGGCGTTAAGCGCGGAAACGGTTAGATTGGTGGTG
>CAZVQM010000052.1:0-5219 GCA_964629265.1 uncultured Candidatus Saccharibacteria bacterium
GAACGCGCGGTTCCCTCGATGATTTTTTCCGCGGCTTCCACGGAATCCGCATTCAAGTCCTCCATTTTCCGTTCCGCAATTTTTCGAATGTCCGATTTTGATACTTTTCCAACCTTTGTTTTATTCGGTTCCCCCGATCCCTTTTCAATGCCCGCGGCTTTCCGGAGCATGTCGGATGCAGGAGGGGTTTTTAGTTTAAACTCAAAGCTACGGTCTTCATAGATTGTAACTTCAACCGGCACGATTTCTCCGGACATTTTCCCGGTCGCCTCGTTATATTTTTTTACGAATTCACCGATATTGATGCCATGCGGCCCGAGTGCGGTTCC
The DNA here is from genome assembly GCA_964629265.1 of uncultured Candidatus Saccharibacteria bacterium. GTDB lineage: Bacteria > Patescibacteriota > Minisyncoccia > Sungbacterales > HO2-52-23 > 2-01-FULL-50-25. Next base: position 330 of record CAZVQM010000052.1, read on the forward strand.
CACGGGTGGCGCGGGCGTTGCCGCACCTGCCGGAAGCTGGAGTTTTAGTTTTACTTTTACCTTTTTTGCCATGAGAATATTAGTAGCTTAGAGTTTCTTTATTTGCAATGAGTCAAGCTCGACCGGCGTGTCGCGGCCAAAGACGTTCACGAGGACTTTCAATTTTCCGCGCTCCTGGTCAACGTCGGAAATCTTTCCGTCATAATCTTTGAATGGTCCGTCGGTTATTTTCACCGGGTCTCCTATATTTACTTCAATCTTAAATTTAGGTTCGTCCTGGCCCATGCGTTTCAAGAGCATATCCACTTCTTCTTTTTCAAGAGGCGTAGGCGTAGTTCCCGCGCCGACAAATCCCGTGACGCGCGGAGTGTTCCGAACGACATACCACGAGTCGTCGGTTACCACCATTTCAACGAGGACATATCCGGGATAGATTTTTTCCTCGACAACGCGGCGCTTCCCGTTTTTTATTTTTATTTTTTTCTCAACCGGAACAAGGATGCTGAAAATTTTGTCCTCCATTCCCAGGGACTCAATGCGCTGTTTTAGGTTCCGCGCGACAGCGTCTTCATATCCCGAGTAGGTATGAATAGCGTACCAATTTCGTCCAAATTCCGATGTTTGTTTTGGCATGGCTTATGTGCTCGGGTTTTGTCCCCGAAGAGTAGCGCGGCCGATTTTATCTTTGTAGCGAGGTTTTTGCGATGGACGTTCGCCGACACCTCTCGGTCTTATAAGTTTATCTTGTGTCGCTGTGTTGAGAAGCGAGCCGCTTTGTGTATCTGAATATTCACTCCGCGTACTGTCATCGGTTTGTTCTTGTGTTGGGCTTGTTGCTTCTTCAAAAGTTTTTTCATCCTCATCGGCTTCGTCCCCGTCCACGTCATTATCTTCGCCTTCGGTGCCGCCATTGCCAGGGGTACTCTCAATTCCATCTATTATATTATGTACGCCCTCTTCTTGTTCGATGAGTCGCTGGAGAGGATCTGATTCATTTGAGATTATATCTTCAGAAGTCCCTTTTTGACGTACTCCGCCAGAAAGCCGTTTTTCCTCTTCAATTATTTCTTCACTACCACCCCGCCCGAGTCCTTCGGGTTCGCCGAGGATATACGGCATCTTTGGTTTTTCTTTTTTCATATTATAGTGCGCGTGTTGGTCGTTAGTTTTTAATTTTTCAACAAAGATTTTATTACAATACGAATTTATCCAATACGAATTGGAACAGAAAATCGAGGATCCCCAAAAAAAGCGCGACTGCGGCGCTCACGACAATAACGCTTATGGTCGAGTTAATCGTGGCTTGGCGTGTAGGCCAGGTGACTTTTTTAAGCTCAATCCGGGCTTCTTTAATAAAAGTGACGAGTCGTTCCATGGATTTTGGAGTTTTTTAAAAGGCCCGAAGGCCTTATGGAATACACGGCAATAATAGGCCAAAGCTCGTATTTTGTCAACATGTCGCGCGAAGGATATAATAAAGAAACTATGAAGCGCGTTCGAAAGGGTTCTCGGTTTTTCCACGGCGACGATCTCACCAAAACCGCGCTTGACCGCAAGCGCCGGTCAAAAACCGAGCCGTGGGAGAAAAAACGGAAGAAAAAATAGCTCCTTCCTCACCCAGAATTATTGTGAAATCGTAAGCGAGGACACGATTCCGTTTGTTATTTCCTGCGGAATTATTTTTGATTCCGGGCTTTCGTTATTCGCAATGCGCATGGAAAGGGCTATTCCGTTTTTTAGCTGTATGGAATACGAAACAGACGATGTTCTCGCGTCTCCACACGAACGTTTTATTGCCGGTATGGCGTTCAGTTTGGTATCTATGCTTTGGCAGATCTCATCCGACGGTGATTTTTTTACTATCCCCTTGATGAGCGAAAACTCAATCGTGTTTGCGCTTTCGTAGGGCGGAAATACCACGATGACTTTCAAGGGAAAATTCTCGCTGTATTCCACTGGCCGGCTTATATCCAAAGAAAAATCCTTTGGATATTTGAATGAAAATCCGTATTCGTCTGTGTGCGTTTTCCAGCTGGCGGTGGAATCTGCTGCTGCGGTTTCGTTTTGCTCATCGGTGATGACGGTTTTTGATTGCGGGGGTTTCTCTCCTTCTGGCTGTTTTTGCGGTCGCGTGTAGACGTAAAACACAGCACTCAAAAGCAGGATGACGAGAAGTCCTTGAATTATAACAAACTTTTTGAGAAATCCTCTCTGCATGCAAGCGAAACTCAATAGGGAAATCTTACAGATTTTCCCCTTGGCGGCAAATTCTTTGAAAAAATTTAGAGTCCCTGATTCTTGGCTTGGCGAGCTCGCTGGATAAGCTCATCGCGAAGTTGCTCGGCAATTTCTCGAGAGAGTGCTGGCAATCGTCCTTCAGAGCCAGCACCAGATATGCCATATCTTCCAACCGTTGCGCTCATTCCAGCTGTTTGGATGTTAAGGTCAGACAATCCAAGTATGCGAGCCAGGATACCGCGATAGATATCAACGTTCTGAATGCGGTCGTAAGGAATGGTTACATATTTTTTGTAGATAACCCCGAGCTCCTTGCGAAAACCGGCATCGGTGAGTTCGTAGCGGTAGAAATGATAAGTGAGTTTAGCCCAGACGAAACACAAAACAAGAAAGGATGGAATAATAATCCATAACCAATTCAGAAAGGCAAACGAAAACTCACTATCATCATAAAAATTTTCGCTAAAGTCGCCCAAGAATGCCGAGCCCCAAATACTCAAAATTATTATTGGTATGAACGATCGCAAAACAAAACTAATGAAAAATAACCAGACTGCTTTTGGATCAAGTTGTTTCATAATTTATAAATTAGATTTAAGTGGAAAAGTCGACCAACTTTTCACAATAATTATAGCATATATGATTAAAATTTTCTTAACCATTTCGACTTGGTTCGACTGCGCTCACCACAGGTCGCTCAGTGCAAGCACTTCGACTTCGCTCAGTACAGGCAAAATTAAAATATGGTTCGAGTCGATGTCTTAGTGCGGGTAGGGAGAATCGAACTCCCATTTACTGATTGGCAACCAGTCGTTCTACCACTAAACTATACCCGCGTTTCAAGTGAGTTCTATTGTATCGCTTCTTTTTTGCATTGTAAAGAAAATCCCCCGACGTGCGTCGGGGGATTTTCTTTAATCAATCTTGAACAGGTATTTCTTTACTTCTTGGTCTATAAATATCAGGATCTATGGTTCGTTCAAAGCACACTCGTCCTTCTTTATGCTCCCAATTTTCTATTCCTACATAGGGCTCGGCGGGAACGGACTTTTGCGTTTGCGCGCCATATGTCTCCGTTGGTCGGCTGAATGAGGCGCAGAGCGCAAATTTCGTTTTTTCAAGGATTTTATATTCATACTCCGTTCCGGTTTCCGGATCCTTGGGAATCGAAACGCTCCGGATGTCGTCCCGAAGAAGCGAGAGGTTTTCCGGAAGTTTTTGTTTGTTCATCCAGTAATTTTTTATCTCTTCCTGGAGGAATTGAAGATCCGAAACGCGCCGTTCGTCGAATCGCCGCACGCGCCCTTCAAAGGGCGAGCCAACGATGAAAAATCCCGCAATGATGGCTGCGGCAACAATACTTATAATGGCATAGACAAAAATTTTCATAATTATTCTTCGATGCTATGCCGTTTGAGGTCCCAGAAATAATAATAGAAGATTGAGCCCGCGGCAAAGAATACCGTTGCGGTTTTCAGAAGGAATCGGGTTGTGAGCTCTCCCCCGAGAAGGTTATAGATGAGCGTGATAAAGTCTCCAATGATGATGACCGATGCGGCAAAAAGCGTAAAGTATGTGAGCCATTTCCGGATGCGGAGATTCCGTTTTTCCGGTTCTTTCGTGTAGCTTTTGTTGAGTATCCAGTTCATGGCGATGTATGTCGGAAAGATGACGATGAGGGACGCTATCGCCCACCGGATGCTTTGATATGCTGATTGCTCTGCGTAGTACCCGCCGGGATCAAGAACATCGGGAATGAGAATATTGATGTATTGGAACAAAAGCACAACAAAACCTATGGCGCTTCCGTAGAGCGTGACAATTGTCAAAAGATGCATGAATACGTCCTTCGGGCTTACTTTTTTTGATGGAGATGTCAGTTGTATTTGTTGGTCCATACGTCTATATAAAATATAACGATGCCGAGGGGGAGAATCGAACTCCCTACGCCAGCCTCTTCCAAGGCAGTGGACTATCTCATCATCCCAAAAAATGTTTTCTGGGAGCTGGGCGCTTGTGCAGGATTATTGTTGGGACTCACCCGCTAGTCTCTACACCTTTCCCGATACTCGAACCCATCGGGATTTGGCTCGGGATTGTTTCCAGTTTTCTGAAAAGTTTCCCCGAATTCACCCAGTTTTTCTCATGATTCATTGCTGGATCAGGCCCCAAAGAGTTTAGGGCTGCGCTCTACCAATGAGCTACCTCGGCGTACACATTATTCTATATTGTTATTCTCCCTTTTTCAAGTTGCCCGTAAGGAGTTTCGTATATGATTCCGGCGTACTTTTCGAAAAATCGAGGCGGAGTTTTTGAGCAAGATTTTTGATTCCCTTGTGCGTTGATTCGATTTCAGCGAATTTTCTTCCGTCTTCGAGAGTATCGAGTTCTACAAATGATGTTCCGATTCTCCAGTGTTCTCGATATTTTTTGTAGTGGAGTGTTACGCTGTATCCGAGTTTTTCAAGAATAATGCGTCCGATCTTCGCATCGGTTATCATGATTTGGTGTTCTTCTGCAACTTTTGCACCTTGGACAACTTTCTTTCCTGTTTTCAGTGTGAGGGATGTATCTCCCATTGTTTTTATACGGAGCGTTTGGTTTCCTTTCCAAATTTTGAAGTCCGGCGTATCGAAAAGCCAGTTTTCTTCT
>CAZVQM010000053.1:0-5144 GCA_964629265.1 uncultured Candidatus Saccharibacteria bacterium
GCTCGGGCCAATCCGACTTTTTGGGGTCGTGCCGTAAAATATGAAAATACATGGCCGTAAAAATATCAGCCATGCCAAGGGGCCCTGCGATATGCCCCGAGCCCGCATGAATCACGGATTCAATCGTATCGTATCGAATCTTCGCCGCAAGCTCTTCAAGAAATTTTACTTTGTCGTCGGTGAGAAAAGACATAAATTTAGCGCCTGTTGCCGCGGTCAATATCATTTGCATACCGCTCTGATTCCCCGGCTTGCCGCATTTTCATCGCAAAATCCTCACGCGCAACACCAATACCGTCATTTCGCTGTGCTATAAGCTGATTGCGCGCACGCGCTTTCTCGTACGGAGGCAGATGAGTATTATCAAGACGATTCATTTCTTGACGGAAATATGATTCGGTCCTCTGAATACTCGCATGGTACTCCTGATACGCCTTTTGCCGCAGCGCCTCGGCCTGCATCCGATACTCACGACTTGATTCGTAGCGTCTATTCTCGTATGGATTTTTCTGCCTTATGATTTCCTCGATGACGACTTGGGCTTGGGCCGCAACTCCAATAATCCTATCCCATTCAATCGTATTCCTATGCCTCGAATCGTGGTAAGCGCTCGCCTCAGTCGCAGACAAAATTGTTCCAGCGGCCGCAAACATCAAAATCCCTTTTCGAAGTCCTTTCGGAATCTTATCTATTGTTGAAAGAACGCCTTTTGCGGCATCACGTTCACCATTCTGCATGTTCTCAAAAAATGCCTCTCCGCCCTCGACATTTTCTTTTTTATTTGGAAGACGTTCTGCCATATTATTTTTCCTCCCCTTTAGCCGCTAATTCTTCTAACTCCTTTTTTTCTTCCTCCAACAATTCTTTCCACGCCGCCTCATCTCCGCTTTCCAAAATCTCTTGTTTTGCTTTAATATTTTCATTCAATTTCAATATATCTTCCGGGGACGTTTCAAAAAGTCCAAGAAGAAATATTTGATAATCAAACGGAACCGCATCAAGCGTCTTTATCCAGCCCGCTTTTTCCGCATCGGAAAAATCCTTATATGCGCTTATTACTGATATAAGTTTTTCTTTTATCTCTTCTTCCGGTACCATTTTTGTTATCCTTTTTTACCTCGTTCGGTGCTGCCACGGCTCGCCGTAGGTTTGCACGCGTTTCTTGGCCTTGCGCTTCTGCCCGCTTACGATCTTCTCACGAGCGATCAAACCGAAGGCATTCCGAATGCCGCTTTCAAATTGAACGACAGGTAGAAAGCGCTTCGCGTTGTCACGAACGAGCGCGGCAAGGTCCACCGCGCCGACAAGAATCTTCTCGTCAAGCGCAACATAGACGGTCTTGCCGCGATACTTCTGCCGGACGGCAAAATCGCGAAGCTCGCGGTGGAGCCAATGGAGGATCAGCTCGTGCCGGATAAGGGAACGAAGTCCGGGAACCGCCTTCCCAACTCGACTGATGAACTGTTGGGCGATGCGAATCGCCCGCTTCATCCGCGGATCCGGCTTCACGATCACGACGCCATTTTGAATTACCTCAACGTGAGACATATAATCTAGTTGTTTATTGTCGAGGTTAAACCTCGACAATAAACAACTTTACTCAACTAGTTATTCAATACTTTGTAATGATATGACGGCGGACTGAATATCCGGGGAATCGAAAATATATTTACCCGCAACAAGGAGATTCGTTCCTGCTTTCACAGCCGCCGCTCCGGTTTCTTAGTTTACACCTCCATCCACTTCTATTATGCACTTCGGGCAGGATTTGCGGATGTGGGTAACTTTTACCCAAGAATTACTTGTTTCTTTTTCTCGTCAAAAGTAATTTTAAAATTGGCAAAGAAGTTGTTCCGGCCGAGCAAACTGAACGAAACCGTGAATTCCCGGGAGAAAATTATAACGCAGCGGAATTTCTTTTTTCCGATAACAGCCCAGGTATTATGTAAATATCCAAGAATACGTCCGCCGATTCCTTCGAGATAAATAGGTTTTCCCTTTTCTATGGTGATACCTAAGTATTCAGCAACTTCTGGACGAAAAACAGAAAAAGACGCCCCGGAATCAACAAGCGCCTTTAGTGTAAGCGTCCTCGCGTTATTTCTTAAAACAATATCAACCACAGGATAAAAGGTTCTTCCTTTTTGAAAATACGAGAAAACGGCTCTCATGGAAATATAAGAATATAGGGACCCTCATCTTTTCTGGGGATAAGCATAACTGAAGGTTTCCTCTTTAATTTTTTGCTCTTCAGCTTCTCCATAAGCGACGGGAGTGTTTTGGCTGATTCAACCACCTCTCTCTCAATAAACGCCACCCATTTTCCAGAAAAGCGATTTAAATTTTTAACTGCTACTGCATTACTCATTTTTTTATTATAACGCGCTTTCTAAATTACTGCAACTGTAATTTTAATGACTCTATTGCGGACTCGATATTACTTGAACCGAAAATATAGTTTCCTGAAACGAGAAGATTTGCTCTTGCGCGAACTGCTTTTTTGGCGGTCTCCGGATTCACCCCCACACCTATATAAATACGAATTTAGATATACACCAATTTTTATCTCTTCAATTCATCTATCGCTGAAGGTATGTCTTTTGAATCGAAAATAAAAGCTCCCGCAACCAAGATATCAGCACCCGCAAAAACTGCTTTTTCATAGGTGTGGGGGTTCACCCCTCCATCCACTTCTATTATGCACTCCGGACAGTATTTGCGAAAGGATGCGATTTTTCCCACAGTGTTTGGGTGCATGGGATTTCCCGAAGGGCCTGGCGGTACCGTGAGAAACAAAAAAACGTCTGCTTTTCCGACATAGGGGTCAAACGCCTCGACCGGCGTTTCCGGATTTATGGCAATGCCGATTTCTATTCCGCGATCGCGGCACTTTTCTCTCATCAGCTCAAAATTTCTTATTACTTCTGTGTGGACGATAATGCGCTTTATGGGAGGGATAAGCCAATCGTCAATTACCTCGTCGGGATTTGAAACCATGAGATGCACCTCTATATTCAAATTGGTTTCAAGGTCTAAAAGATCCTTTGGATTCCGCCATGTTTCGTGCGAAGAAAAAATGCCATCCGTAACATCAAGATGGCACCATTTTACATAGGGCTCAACTCTTGCAATTCGTTCTTCAACCTCTTCGAAGGTTTTTACATTTATTGAGGGAATAATTTCTGTCATAAATTCCGATTTCCAAGCACCAAATTACAAATAATATCAAAAGACCGAAATCCGAATGACCAAAACGTTTTGGAATTTTGAATTTGGAATTTGTTTGCGATTTGGAATTTATTATTTGGAATTTTATTCAATAGTCCGAACATTTATCGAAGGAATGATTTCTGTTATGGAAACCTATGCGGCTTGGCTTCCGCCCTGTTTGTTCTTATTCTCAAGATCCCGTATAAATTGCATTACTTCCTCATCATCTTCGAATCGTGTTTCTCTTCGCGCTCCTTCTCTTCGTGCTTCTGGCGGCGCCGGCGTTTCCTTATTTCCCTTTTCGATTCCTACTCGCCGGAAATATTCGCTCGCCTCCGGATCCCTCCCGAGCGCCTTTTCGTCCTCCTCGTGCGCCTTCTTTACCAATTCTTGAAACTTCTTACTGCCCGCGCCGAAACCGTCTATAAAATCCTTGATGCCCTGCGGAACCCGGTGATGCCGGGAAAGAATAAAAAAATCTTCCTGCTTTTTCGGATCCAAATCGTCAAACTTCTGCAAACCCTCTCTTTTCGCGGGGTTGTTCTTCGCCGCTTCATACAATTTCATCAATGTCTTCGCAAGGGCGAGCGCAACATTAAGCTCATACGTGCGCCCTCCATCTTCCGATTGTGAAACTACCTCCTTCTTTTGCCCCTCCACTTTTTTTCCTTCGCTCATACGAGTATATTAATTGATTAATCATCGCACTCAAAATGAGCGCGCGCATCGAAATTTCGTATCTCAACGTCTTTCAACTTCCCCAAACGCCTCTTGTGTCGTTCACCTTTCGAAAATTTCGCTATGAGCCACGCGTCAACTATATCTTTCGCGTGAATCTCATCAACCATGTCCGAAGGAAGAATAAGAATATTTGCGTCTTCATGTTCTCGGGATTGAATCGCCTGCTCTTTTGATACGCAAAGTGCGGCCCTGACTGCAGGAAATTTATTTGCAACCATATCCATTCCGTGCCCCGAACCGCACATTAAAATTCCCTTGTGTTCGCAGGGATCTCCCGCGACCTTCTCGGAAACAGCTATGGCAAAATCAACATAGTCGTCTCCTTCGTCGTATGTAATCGCACCGAGATCCTCAAACGCAATATTCCCAGCCAAAAGATACTTTTTTACCGTGTCTTTTAGCTTAAAACCCCGATGGTCAGCGCCGAGATATATCATACCCAGTATATCAACTTCGGCTGCCGCCTCTGGCGGCAAAAACGAAGCACTAAATATCAAATAATGCCCGAGAGTATTTTACTACACCACCTCATAATATAAAACATACCGATATTCCCAGCCGAAATTGTATTACTGGGCATACCCCAAAAATACCACTAAAATTCCCTCTCCTCAATATGCTTCCGGGAATTAATTCTGATATTTTGGAGTATTCCGACGCCCGCGAGAATCGAAACCAAACTTGAGCCGCCGTAAGAGACGAACGGGAGCGTAATCCCGGTAATAGGCATAACGCCCATATTCATCCCGATGTGGACGAACGCCTGAGAGAATATGAATGCGGCAAACCCCAAAACATAGAGACGCGAAAAACTGTCGGACGACTTCATTCCGATCCATACGACCCTTGCAAGAAATACAAAAAAAGCGAATAGCATGACTGAAACGCCGACAAATCCCCACTCCTCGGCAAACGCGGCAAACACGAAGTCGGTTTCCGCCTCCGGCAAAAAATTCAAATGCGACTGTGAGCCATATCCGAGCCCCTTTCCCCATACACCGCCGGAACCAACCGCAATCATCGACTGAATCATCTGGTACCCCGCGCCCTTCGGATCACGATAGGGATCCACAAAACTCGTGATGCGCGCCTTTTGGTATGGCGCAAGCAAAAACGACCAGGCAAAAACCATGATAAGAACACTTGCCAAAGATAAAATTGCGATGTGGCGGATTCGCATGCCGGAAAACACA
>CAZVQM010000054.1:0-3066 GCA_964629265.1 uncultured Candidatus Saccharibacteria bacterium
CGGGACGTCCTGAGCCATTCGGCACTGAGCTCATGGCCGAAGTGCTTGCCGAAGGATAAAAAATCGCCGCATTTTTTGAGTAAATCGTAATGCCGCGCTCTTGCTCGAGCGCGTTTGAGTCCATGGAAATTCCTTCTTCGCCAACACCGGTTTGACGCAGGAGCGCGTCGGTAAGCGTGGTTTTTCCGTGGTCTACGTGTGCGATAATTGCAATATTGCGTATTTCCATCCCGTTATAATGAAAAAAGCCCCAGCCGAGGCATGACACTATAAACCCCGTTAGAAGTCGTCTACTTTTTAAAATGCTATTTTCTCAAAAGACAGCTCTCTGATGTATTGAGAAGCATCTCGGTGAGGACGAAAAATTTTAGAAATTTTTCGTCCCAAGACTTCTAACGGGGTAAATAATACTATAAAAATGTAAAATCGTAAATCTCATCTCCCCCGTCACTAAAATTTCGACTGGTTTTCGTGCCGCCCTGACAAAGCCGGCGGGAAAACGTTCGATTCCAAAACAGTATGTTCACCAATATCCGAGGGAACCGACTGCGGCTGTCGAAATTTAGTGCGGGGTCAACCCCGCCAGCGAATTCGTCCTGCATCAGCGGAGATATGTTTCGATATTCTTTTTGTGTTCCTCGAATGTTTTTGCGCAGTGAATTATCCCCAAATCGTCGTGGAGGTAATAGAAACAATCCGTTTCTTCCGGGAAAAGCACGGCGTTCATAGCATCAAGCCCGGGGTTTGCAATCGGATGCGGGGGAAGGCCTTTATATTTATAGGTGTTGTACGGAGAATCAATATTTTTATCTGCGGGTTTGATCGGCGCCCACCAGCCGTTACCTGTGTTTCCACGCGCGTATTGCACCGTCGCATCCACCTCGAGTTTTATGTCTTTCAAAAGTCTGTTCCACAAAACACCCGCGATTATGGGCATGTCCGTCTTTCCCGCGGCCTCGCGCTGAACAATTGATGCGATTTTGAGCAAAGTTGGCCAACGGATGTTTTGCGTGAGCGCTTCCTTTGCCGCGGTTGCAAATTTTTCGTCGAATTTCGTTTGGAGGCGGCGCGCAACGTCAGAAGACGCCTCATCCGTCGGAATCAAGTACGTATCGGGAAAATACACCCCTTCGATATAGTTTGCGCGCGCGGTCGTGTCTTTTGTTATCCAGTTACGTGTTTCGTCTTCGCTCCATCCGAGTTCTTGCCGAAGAATTTCTGCGATTTCCTCTTTCCGAAGCCCTTCGGGAATGACAACCCATTTCATATATGGACTCCCCTCAAATATTTTTGCTATTTCCCACGCATTCATCGCTTTTGAAATTTTGTATGCGCCGGGTTTTACGGCGCCTTGGTTCCAATTGAGCGCAAATCGAAACGCGCGCGCGCTTTTCACAAATCCTTCGCTCCAAAGCCGCTCGATAATCTCTTTGTCGTTTGAATTGAGCGCGATGATGAACCTCTCGGATTCAGCGTTTTTTTCCGGCGCGCTAAATGCATTTCTATATGCGAAAAAAGCGACGATTGCGAGAATCAGAATAAGAATTCCAATTCCGGTAAATACCAATACCCAGCGTTTTGGTGATGGCCGTGCGGGTTCACCTATTGGCTTCAAAGGGGTGCGAAGTTCCATGGTCTCTTTACCCCGTTACTATAATCCGGTATAACGATTATAGTCCATTCATAAGGAGATGGTCATAATGTTTACTCCTGAACGAACGAGAGAACTTTTTGCAAAATCAAGCGCTATTATCGAAGGTCATTTTGTCGGTACGAACGGTAAACACTTTTCGGTGTATGTTGCCAAGGACCGTGCAACTCGGCTTACGAGTGTTACGTCCGAGCTTTGTCAAGGTATCGCCGAAAGATTTGCGGGAAATGACATCGATGCTGTTGTAGCTCCGGCTAAAGGAGGCCTTCCGCTTTCCCAGTGGACTGCGCATCATCTCACGCGGCTTCGGCCTGATAGACCAGAGGTTCTCGCGCTCTACTCTGAGCATGAAGATAAAGTGCTTGTGGAGGTAAAAAAAGGCGATAGGCCGATTATTGTTGAGTTGGCCTTTGATCATACTATTAAGATCAAAGAAGGTGAAATGATCTTTCTGCGTCGGCCGACTTTTGTTCTTAAGCGTGGTTTTGAAAAAGATGTACGAGGGAAACGAGTTCTTGAGGTTGAAGACATTCTGACAACCGGAGGTTCTGCGGCACGTACGGCACAGGCGATTGTTGAAGCTGGCGGTATTCTTGTGGGACTCGGTGTTCTCGCCAATGGCGGCGGTGTCACCGCATTCAATGTCGGCGTTGACCGTCTGGAAGCGCTCATGGATATAGGGCAAAAACTCTTTTCTGAAGAAGAATGCGCTCGTATCGGCCTTTGCGCCCAAGGGACTCCAGTCAATACGGAATTCGGCCATGGAGCGGCGTTTCTTGCTCGAAAAACGCATAATCGATAATAATATAGTGAATTCAACGCACGGCTCTCGCAAGAGAGCTAATTTTTTTGTTTTAAAATATGAGATCAGCAAACGCAAGGCCGTAAACAGCGGATGAAGAGACGATGAGCGCAAGCGTGAAGTTTCCGAGAAGCGTCGGAATAAGCACGCGTTTAAAGGAGATCCCGAGAAGCGCAAGGAGTACCATGAGAAATTCGCCCGGCAGCGGCAAAAAACCGGTATAGATATACACGCCGACAGGGATAAACCATCGCGGTTTTGTCAAAAGCCAGGACGAAAGTTTTTCGGTTACGCGCCAGATCGCGGGCTTTACAATCGCTTTCCCTTTGTGCCCCAGGTACCAAAAAATGAGGTCGCCCATAAGAACGCCGGGCGCGGAAAAAAGCGCCAAAAGAAACGGATTTGCGCCTCCGAGGGCGAAGGCGAAGAGTGCTGCGTAAAAACTCGTTGCGGTAAATGCCGAAACCCCGCCGATAATCGCGAGAAGAAACGTCGCAATGTAGATATTGTTTACCCCTATCGCGAGGATAATCCGGGCGGGATGGACGTAGAAAAGAAAAATCGTGAGTCCGGTAATAACAGAGACAACGGAAAAAAAATGCCAATGCCTTTT
>CAZVQM010000054.1:3076-5081 GCA_964629265.1 uncultured Candidatus Saccharibacteria bacterium
GAAGAGGCGCTCTACTTTCTTTCCAAGACAAGCGCCAATCGAGGTTCGCCGTCACCAAAATAGTCCTCCTTTCGTGACCCGATAACGAAACCGAGAGATCGGTAGAGCTCAAGCGCGCGGCGATTGTCCGGATGAGTGACGAGATCGATCCTTTGTACATCCTTGAGTTCCTTTAGTAAATTCGTTAAAACTTCTCGGGCAATCCCTTGTCCTTGGAAGCGGGGATCGATAACTAAACCGCTAATATATACATGGTCATTACTTTTTTTCTCATACGAAAGATTACCCACAATATCTTCGTTCTTTATAATGAGATAGACCGTATTCTTTCGCAACTCCTCTTTCCATTCGTTCTCTTCGAGCATCGGGGAGTAAATATTCGTTCCCGCAACGCTCTTTTCGAGCTCGAGCAAAATCGGAAAATCGTCCAATATTGCTTTTTTTAGATGAATAGGCATATTTTCCTTATGAGTTTATGAGGTTGAACCTCCATAACCTTCATAGCTTTCGTATCCTTCAGTTTATCTTTCCCAGACCTTGTCGTCGGGGGCAAAATCAACCTGATAATCGGGGATGCCCAGAGAAATACCGTATTGTTTTGCATCTTTGTAAAGTACCGGATTTTTCGAATCAACTTTGAAAATCTTGCCTCGGTAGATTATGTAGTGGTATTCATCGTTTTTATAATCTGCGTACCAAGTATGTTCTCTTTCCAAATCTTTGCTCAATTTTCCCGCAACGCTGTCTACTTTCTCTTCTAGAATTTCAACAGTGTGTAAAGTCCATTGTGTGAGCCAGGGCGTTTTATGCTCTTCGGTTACTTTCTCGATTTTCGTTTCCAAAATTTCAACGTCTTTGAGGACGCTCGTATCCTCTAAACTTTCTTCGATGATTATGCCTGTATAGTTCATGTCAATTGTTTATAACATTCTCTGATTTTTCGATACGTCTAACCCTGGCTACCGGGCAGGGATTTATTTTGTTTTTTGCGGGAAGCATAATATTGGTTCATGCAAGAAATTATATCAACTCTTTCCATTTTTTTACCATATGCGGCACCTTTCGCCCTTTCGGTATTTGAAGATAGGGGGTTTTCAGAAGGATGCAATCAATCCCCACCTTTCGAGCGGAAAGGTAGTCGTATATGTAACTATCCCCCACAAGAAGGGTTTGAGATTTCGGCATTCTTAATTTTCTTAAAACGCTTTCCATAACTTTCCCTTTCCCCCAAGGAAAAGGTCTCGCCGAATAAATATGGTCGAATATCTCATCGAGCCCGAAGTGCTTTATTTTATTATTTAGATGCATATCGGCTTCAAGCCTTTTATGGGGATGAGTTGAAAGGACAATTAAGAGTATTCCGCGTTTTCTTAATGATTTGATTGTTTTTAGTATTTGCGGAGTTAAAACAAGGTGTTTTAAATAATCCCCTGGCTTCATATTGAGGTGGGTATAAATCAAATGCGGTTTTATTGTCCATTTCGTTTTCTTGGGATACCAAAGCGTTCCGTCCCCGTCAAAGAAGATTATCCGCTTGTTTGAAACAAGTTTTTCTATCATGGTTCGCTATGTTCTTCGGACTCCAAACCTACTTGTAGTGAGCTTGCTTGCAGTGAGGACATTTGGTTGAGCAGTTCGGCCCTGAGCTTACTGCCGAAGGGCTCCGTAGAAGCCCTCGTCGAATCTGTCGAACTATCTCAAATTGGTTTTCCGAATTTAATTAAATTTAACTTTTCCTCTCTGCGCCAACCCTTGATTTCTGCTTCACGTTTTAAGGCGGCGCTTTTATCTTTATATTGTTCAGTATGAATTATCTCAATTACGCCAGTTGATTTTGTATAATGTCCACCCTTTCCGTCAAGATGCTCCTTAAATCTACGCTCCACATCAGTTGTAATCCCCGTATAAATGCTGCCATTCTTACATTTTAATAAATACACAAAATACATAGATTTTTGTTCTTCGGCTTCGCTCGGTGCAAGTTAAAGGAGTATTCGGACTCTTT
>CAZVQM010000055.1:0-1560 GCA_964629265.1 uncultured Candidatus Saccharibacteria bacterium
GCGGAAAATGTGGTAAAATAGAAATATGGCAAAAGTAGCTATAAACGGGTTTGGGAGGATCGGCCGGCAATTCTTCCGCGCCGCGTTCGGCGACAAGGATTTTGATATTGTCGCGGTAAATGACCTTACGGACACAACGACCCTTGCGTATCTTTTGAAATACGATTCTGTCTACGGGCGATACGGCAAAACGATTGAAGCAAAAAAGGATTCACTTGTTGTAGACGGCGAAGAAATAAAGGTCTTTGCGGAAAAAGAGCCATCAAAGCTTCCATGGAAGGATTTAGGAATTGACGTTGTCGTGGAGTCAACCGGGTTTTTTACTTCGGGCGAAAAAGCAAAAATCCATCTGGATGCCGGTGCAAAGCGCGTGGTAATTACGGCCCCAGCGTCCGGAGATGTCACAACTGCCCTTATCGGCGTGAATGACGCGCTTTTCGCAGAAGGGAATTTGATTACTTCAAATGCCTCCTGCACCACCAATGCGTCTGCCCCGGTTATGGCTATTTTGAAAGAGAATTTTGGGATAAAAAAAGCAATGCTCCAGACGGTCCACGGCTATACCGCAACGCAAAAGCTTGTTGACGGGCCGGATGCAAAAGACGTGCGCCGGGGCAGGGCTGCCGCGGTAAACATCGTGCCGTCTTCTACAGGCGCCGCTGAAGCCGTGATTCAATCAATCCCGGACCTCAAAGGAATTTTTGACGGGATTGCGATCCGGGTACCTGTTGTGTCCGGATCTCTGGTCATGATTACCGCGCTCCTTGGACGCGCAACAACAAAAGAAGAAGTGAATGAGGCGTTTATAAAAGCCGCGGCAGAGTCACGATGGTCAAAGATTATGAAAGTTACTGAAGACCAGCTTGTTTCAACAGATATCATCGGCGAGCCCTACGGCGCAATAGTGGACCTTGGATTTACAAAAGTGGTAGACGGCGATCTTCTCACGGTCTATTCCTGGTACGACAACGAGGCCGGATACACCGCAGCGCTTGTCGAGCACGTGAGGAGGGTTGCGGGAAGTTTATAAAAAAAGTTTTTGGAAAACTCGGATGCAAGCCGAGTTTTTGTTTTGCTCTTGCTTTTATTGCGGGTATTCGCGTATCCTCGGATACAGTACATTAGCGGAGGAACGCATGGGAAAGACACCTCTGTCGCTTGAGGAACTTATAAAAAAGTTCGGTCCCGAGAGTATTCATCCGGAACAGCCGGATTCCGAAAACTGGAAGGAAAGCGAGGTATTGGTTTGTAGAGTTTGCTTCGGGCCAGCGTCGTTGCATCCTAAGGACGAAAACGTGCTTGGGTGCGTGAAGTGTAGCTTTGCGGTTGAAGGAATACATATTTCCGCATTTTTTGCTCCCATGGCTCTTTTTGAAGAAAGTGACGAAATCATCGCAACAGATTAGTCCCGCCACGGCGGGACTCTTTTCTTTTTTTGCGGGTGCGCTACTATGGGAAATATCATTTGCATGGCATGAGACAATCTCACCTATTTGGAAAAACGCTTCGGGAGCCGCCCAAAGACGAGGTCGCAAAAAATGCGATTTTTTTGGAGCGCGG
>CAZVQM010000055.1:1660-5065 GCA_964629265.1 uncultured Candidatus Saccharibacteria bacterium
TCCTACCGCGACCTCCCGCTTCTTGTCTATCAAATCCAGACGAAATTCCGCGACGAGCCCAGGGCAAAATCCGGCCTTATGCGCGGCCGCGAGTTTTTGATGAAAGACCTCTACAGTTTCCATGCGGATGAAAAAGGGCTTGAGGAATTCTATTGGAAGGCGGACGCGGCGTACAAAAAAGTATTTTCTCGCGCGGGGCTCAAATTTTACGTCACCGAGGCCTCCGGCGGCACGTTTACCAAAGAGTTTACGCATGAGTATCAGGTGATTGCCGAGGCCGGAGAAGATTGGACAATGTACTGTGAATCATGCGGGTACGCGCAGAATAAAGAAGTAAGTTCTCTGAAGGCAGGCGACTCGTGTCCCAAATGTAAAGGGAAGATTCAGCTCGCGCGCTCGATCGAGGTCGGTAATATCTTTAAGCTCGGGACGAAATTTTCCGACGCCTTCGGGCTTTTGTATTCTGACGAAACCGGGAAAAAATTGCCTGTGTGGATGGGGTCTTACGGCATCGGCCCGGGCCGCCTCATGGCAACCATTGTGGAGGTCTCGAACGATGAAAAGGGCATTATCTGGCCCGAAGCAGTTGCGCCGTTTCGCGTGCATTTGATTGCGCTTCCGGGGAAAGAAGAAAAATCCGGCCAAGCGGTTCTCAAAGCTGCGGAATCGCTCTACGAAGGTCTCGCGAAAAAAGGAGTTGAAGTTCTCTATGACGACCGCACGGACAAGACCGCGGGCGAGCGTTTTGCAGATGCGGATTTAATCGGCATACCGTATCGCGTCGTCATCTCCGAAAAAACTCTTGAGAAAAAAAGCGTTGAAGTAAAAGAACGCTCAAAACCCCAAGCGCGCCTTATGACTACGAGTGCGTGCATAAAAATGCTTACGAAATAGAAATAGATGCGAAACCCCCAACACGGGGGTTTCGCTATTAGTGGAAAGGAATTTCATTATATGCAAAAACTCTACCTAAAATTAAAAAACAAATGGTGGGCAATTTGCCTTTCCTTTTTTCTTGGATGGGTATTAACAAAGTTTCTAGACTATTTTCTAATTCAGTTAGTAGGAAAAACAGAATTTTTCGCAGTTAAAATTTCTGCCCTGCTAGGTTATCGAGTTCCGCTTTATATTCTCTTTTCTTATCTTCTAGCATTTATCCTGGGTGTTTTAGTGTATAAGTTTGTTCAGCGATATAAGATTAGTAAAAGAGATTTTAAAATAATAAAAGCTACTTACGGAAAAAATGAATTCACCATTAATATTACAAAAGAATTAAATGATGCTGTATTAAACAACTCACTTAATATTGTTTTGTCGAACAATATCGCTGGTGATCCTTGTTCCGGAGTGCGGAAAATTGGCAAAATTAAATACCAACACAACGGGGAAATTCTTGAAAAGGATTACATTGAAGGTGAATTCATTATCTTACCGAGATCGTCTCTTTCCGAAGTCCAAATTCAAGCAATTACAGCGTTGCTTTCATCGTTTGGAGCAGAACCGAATGTAATCAGTGGTGCCGAAAAAGCACTTCGCGGAAAAAATTAATGTGTATTAATAAAAATTCCCACATCGTCTCATAAAGGCAAATTATAAGATACGAAATTATAAACTTGAAGAATAGTGTGCTTATCATTATCTGGTTTTAATATTCGTTAGATGAGCGTCGAAAAAATGAAAAAGAGAAATAATAGGGAATCAGGAAATTCAGGAGAACAAGAAGTCGTCAATCTTGTCCCGTGTCCTAATTGTGGAAAAAAGTTAATGAAGCTTCCATCAAACTATCCCCTTTATGATGTTCAGTGCACTGGATGTTCTTTTCGTGCACAGGTAAAAACAAATCAAAGCAAGCCAAAGTCGGTAGTATTCGGAGCCGGATGGCAAATAATGAATAAAGTTTTAAAGTCAGGTTATATGACCCCTCCTCTTTTTCTTAATTTTAAATGGGTTGAGAAAGGTGACCCGAAACAAGAAATTAGATTTTATCCTTTTGTACCAAAGAAAAACCTGTCTAACTATCGATTGTCTCAAACCGCTCGGCGTGCCAATTATGAGATGTTTACCTATAAAGGAATGGACAAATTGCCTTATTTCCTCGTTTACAAAAAATGAGTTTTCTTCTCATAATTGTTACTCTTGTCATAATTTTATTTGTTATTAATGCAATAACAGGGTGGTCTGATAGTATAGTTTCTTCTCGTAAAGAGAGATTGCCATACACCAGGAGGGAATATTTTTTTGATACAGTTTCAGAGTCTACCTTATTTAAACTTTTAGATGAGTTTTTCGGTAAAGATTATCATATTTTTTCTCATGTAAATCTAGATAAAATAATCTATACCGATGGAAGGAACTCGTACAAGAATCCCTATTATAATAAAATAGATAGAAAATCAGTTGATTTTTTATTGCTTCATAGAATAACACTACTTCCGGTCTGCGCTATTGAACTTGATGGAACAGCGCATAATAAGCCCGGTGTAAAAGAGCGAGATAAATTTAAAAATCAAATATTTGAACAAATCGGCATTCCTCTATTTCGGATAAAAGTTGGTTCTGATTTTAAGGATGAGTTGCAGCGTATTATTCCTAAAATAACCCTCATGAAGGGATTTTAATAAGAAATGGGAAATATGAATGAATTTCAATTTTGGATCAATTATCTCATAGTCATTATTGTTTTGTTTCTAATCTTTTTGTTTTTCCGTGCAATTATTCTTTGGTATTGGAAAATTAATAAAATTGTAGAGTTATTGACGAGAATAGAAAAAAATACAAGAAAGGACCAGAAAAAAGAATTACCAGCAGGGCCGGATATTGTCGATAAGCAGGCAAAGGAAAGAGAAAAAAACCGAAAGAAGGCTCGGGAATATTTTGGAGCGCATAGCCGTGCGACGAATGACGATATTCAAAAACTTTTGGGAGTATCTGACGCGACGGCTACACGATATTTAGAAGCGCTTGAAAAAGAAGGGCTCATCCGGCAAGTCGGAGACGAAGGTAGGGGAGTATACTACGAAAAAATATGATATATAAACGGCTCATCGCGTCCATAGGCGGGGGAGCCGTTTCGTTTCCTCGATTTTTTGGGCAAAGTTTGATAGGGTGGGAGGGTAGGAATTGAAGATGGGAGGTGATGAGAATGACACACGACGGCGCGAAAGGGCCTGATCCGAAAAAGGTCTTTGATGCGGAGACTGAATGTCAGCACGGAATGTCGGCGGCAAGCTGTGCGCACTGTCGTCATCCCGACAATTGGCTTCTCTCCCGTACCAAGAAAGGGACACTCGCAGAGGTTATTGAGCAAATGATTGTGGACGGCCGTTTGAGCGCCGATGTTGAGTTGTGGGATCCCGGACTCAAGAAGGCAAAACACTATCCTTTCAAAAAG
Organism: uncultured Candidatus Saccharibacteria bacterium; assembly: GCA_964629265.1. Taxonomy (GTDB): domain Bacteria; phylum Patescibacteriota; class Minisyncoccia; order Sungbacterales; family HO2-52-23; genus 2-01-FULL-50-25. The sequence goes on from CAZVQM010000055.1 coordinate 5,052, forward strand.
CTCGCTGCACTTGC
>CAZVQM010000056.1:0-1396 GCA_964629265.1 uncultured Candidatus Saccharibacteria bacterium
TGCCCGGTGAGCGCGGAGTGAATCGCCATTGCCGCGGTTTCCTTGTCGCGGATCTCGCCCACCATTATGATATCCGGATCCTGCCTCAAGATATGCCGGAGGCCGGTAGCAAAATCGTATCCGATCTCCGGCCGGATCTGCGATTGGTTGACGCCGGGAACATAATATTCAATCGGATCCTCCAAACTTACGATATTTGACCCCTCCTCGTTGAGTGCCTGAAGAATTGTATACAGAGTCGTGGATTTCCCGGATCCCGTGGGCCCCGTGATAAGGATAAGCCCGTAGGGACGATTAAAATTTTCCTTGAGAATCTCCAGATTTCGCCCGTCATATCCGAGTTCCGCAAAACTTGAAAGGCCCTCGGCAGGATTTAAAATACGGATAACAACCTTTTCGCCGTAAGACGTCGGGAATGTTGATACGCGAAAGTCAATATCATGACCCATAAGTTCGGTACTGAACCTTCCGTCCTGGGGAATCCGCGTTTCGTCAATTTTGAGATTAGTCATGACCTTGATGCGCGTGACAATCTGCGGGTGCGTATCAACGGGAAGGGTTAAGCTCGTATGAAGAACACCGTCAACACGAAACCGCACTCGAAGCTTGTCTTTTGACGGCTCGATATGAATGTCAGATGCGCGGCCTTCGACGGCGTGGCGAATGATGACGGAAACAATCTTTGTTACCGGCGCCTCTTCCGTAATCTTTATGCCCTCCCGCGCGCTTTCGGCAGATGCCTGATAGGTGTCGCGGGGAGGAGCTTTCCCGAATTCCTTTTTGAATTCGCCGAGCGCTTGCGTAATCTCGCCGCCGGCGTTTTGGTACTGCTGAAGCACTTTACTGAAATCAGACGGCGTAATAATGAAGATGCGCGCGGGAATATGCAATTTTGTAGCAAGAAACTTTACCGCTTCCTGGCTTGAAACGTCATCGGGATCAAGCATGCCAATGTCAATATATCCCTCGTCCTTGCCAAGGGGCACAATGCGGTACGTCCGAGCTGATTCCTCGGGAAGCGTCTTTAAAATGTCTCCTTCAAGCGCGCGGCCTTCGAGATAGCGCACAGGGTAGCCCGAAAGAGCGCTTTTTGCCTCTGCAACATCAACTTCCGAAACGCCGCGCTCGTAGAGCACGGACTCAACGGACGTCCGTTTTTCCTTCGCTTCTTTCTTTATTACAGAGACATCGGGAAGACCGATAACGCCCTTTGAGGCAAGGATATCTGCAAGCGTCTTTGCCATAGCTAATACGTTAACAACTTAGACAGTATTTCCTGGATCACACCCGGTATATCAACTTCGGCTGCCGCCTTTGGCGGCACGCTCATACAGATGGCCGAAGTTGTATTACCGGGTCACAGCGGAAGATAGGGATTTCGGCCGCCCGGCTTCAC
>CAZVQM010000056.1:1496-5047 GCA_964629265.1 uncultured Candidatus Saccharibacteria bacterium
AAGTTGTATTACCGGGTCACAGCGGAAGATAGGGATTTCGGCCGCCCGGCTTCACGCCGGGAAGAGGGGGTGGCGCCGGAATGAGCAAGCGTGTGAACTTATCGCTCTTTACGATTTCGATGTCGAGCGTTATTCCCTTGAGCCGCGCAGCCTCAGCGATAACGCCCGCATATTCGGCGTCAATCTGACTCTCGCCGATTGCCGGAACAAAAGGAAGGGAATCACCAAAGAAGAAATAGACCGCGACAAAAGCCGCAACAAGAACTATTCCGATGAAGAGGGTCTCGCGATTACCGCTCATACGCGTACGTTTATTATTTATTGATAATACGTCTTTGCTTTTATCGAAAATTTGACTGCCTCGGCCGGTGACTGCATCGCTTGAAACGTTACGCTCTCGACGTCAATAATCCGGATATGCCTCTCAAGCAGATCGAGAAAACGTTTCATACTGTCGTAGCTCCCGACGCCATCAAGGATAATCTCCATTTCTTTCCGGCTCTTGACGGCGGCCGCCTCCGGCGCGCCGCCCGGGCGCGGAACACTAAGATCGGCTCCCGCCTGCGACGCCTCGACGCCCTCTTTCTCGACGAATGCAATCGACTTGACGGCAACGCCGTTCTCCGCGCCGTAATAATCAATGACGCGAATCAGGATTTCTCTCCCGGGTCCTTTCGGAAGCACAAGCTCGACGCGCTCCAAATCCGCCTTGGAGACGCTTTTTATTTTATCCCGCAAAAGATCGCGCGTTTCCCCTGCACCGTCAAGTCCTTGTGAAATACGCTCGAGCGCTCCGGTATCCGAGCGCATAGCCATATACATGTTCGACTGGGGCAAAACGTAAAAAATTGCGCCGCCAATCGCACCAAGGAAAAGAATTAACGTAAGGAGAATTCGGGGCATGAAATTCGGATTACAAATTATTAAGGGGGGTGGCTCCCGACGGAGACGAAGACGCCGAAGAGCCGAAATCCGACCCCAAAAGCGTTGTCGCAAACGCTGGCGCAAACGTAATGGTGAATGAAAAACCGACGTCCCCTTTTTCGTTTACACTCAATCCGCCGAAGTCAACTCGCTCGATATTCGGATCTCGCTTCAGAATCTCGATCTGCTGGGTGACGACGGGAAACCCCTTTGCTGTCGCAGAAGTTGAAACCGTGCGTTTCTCCGCGGAGAATAAAAATCCGCCGAACCGGACCCGCGGGTGAACAACATTCTCCATAAGGCGTATGGCGTTCGCACTAAACACGTGCCCGTCGAGGATCTGGCGCATGGAAGCAAGCCGCGCCTCAAGATCAACCGCCTGCTCAATGACTTCCGACGCGCGAAGCTCGTCCACCTTCTGCTTAATCTCACTCCGGAAACTCTCCTGCTTCCCTTTTTCGGAACGGATCAAAAAGAAAAACAAGACGCCCGCAAGGGCAACAAGGAAAAACACCAGAATCCCGCCGATGAAAAAAAGCGAATTAGCGCCCACGGTATTCTCGGAAGGATTTTTTTGGCCGAACTCGCGGGGAATAATCCTTTGCATATTTATATTATACGCGAGGAATTGCGAAGCGCGAAATGGGTTTTACACACCCAGAAATTAGATCACCCGCAGGCCTTGTTCGAAATGTTCGAATTGTTAGAACCGTTAGAATGTTATAGCTCGCTTAATACAATCATTCAACAATTCGAACAGCTCTAACGCGTCCCGCCAGTGGCGGGACGATAGAACAAGCGAAGCGATAGAACGAGTCCTCTTGCTTGTAAGAGGACGATCCATCTTAATGCGTCGCAATCTCCCGAAGCGCGAGTCCAACCGCAACGACAAACGCCGGCGCGATTTCGGAGAGCACGCCCTCCATCTCGGGCGGCGTCACCACTTTGACAAAAGAGTTTGCGCGTTTCGTCTCTATTTCAAAATGAGAAACCGCCGCTTCGATAATCCCTTTCATGCTTGCTCCGTTTCCGGAAAATTCAAGCTTCTGCACCCGCCGGCCAGTTTTTCTGTGATAAAAAGAAAAAATGCGGTCGATATCAAGAAAAAACGCATCGACAAGAGGGGAGATCACCGCCGATATCTCACGCTCCTCAACGCGATCGGAGAGTCCAACCTCCTTCTTCATTTCTTCGGCACGCTCACTCGAAACGCCGAGTCCCCGCTCGAGCGCGCGCGTCCATTCGTGCGCTCCGCGCATGATATTGTGGGACACGCGAAGTTCTCCGTTATCGGCGATCAGAATCGTACTCGACTGATGCCCGATGTGGACGATCGAAATCGGAATAAACTCATTTTTGAGAACCGATCGCATGATGCTGAATGACTCAATTTCCATTCCGCGAAGGCGCAGGCCAGAACGCTCCACTATTTTCGTTATGCGCTCCAGAATGTCCTTGGGGACGGCGACAAGAAGGATTTCGATTTCTTCGCCCGCCCCCGTTCCTTCAAGAATCTGCCAGTCGAGAAGCACGTCTTTTACCGGAACGGGAATGTATTTTCTCGCTTCAAAAGGAATCGCCTGCTCGAGCTCCGATTTCGGCATACGGGGCATCGCAAGCGTTGTCACAAAGGACGATGCCGACGGGATGCCGACAACGGCGTCCTTCGCACGCACGTTCGACGCCCGCAAAACCTCTGTGAGGATCTGAAGAATTTCATCATCGTGGTACTGCAGAAATCCGCCGCCTCCTCCGCCGCCTTCTTTCAAATACGTGCTGCCGAGAAGTTCGCCGTACGTCTTCAAAACCGCACGGCCTCGATCCGCCTCGAGCTCAGCCACTTTCACGGAGTACACGCCAATATCAATTCCCACGATGCGGCGAGAGGCGCCGAAAAACGGAATAGAAAATTCCGGTATTTTAAAATTTTTGATAAATGATGGAATATCCATGGGCGTTGCCGTTTATTATATCATTTTTATCCACGCCCCAGAAGACCACGGGTCGAGCTGAGCTCGACGGGCAGAGCTAAGCTCAGCTTTGCTTGCCCGTGGAACTTCATGGGTTTGACAGAAAAAACAAGACAGCAGAAAATTGGACTATGAAGTTTCTCACTGCCGCAAGAGTATTTGTGCTCGACGTCCTATTCCCGGACGCGTGCGTCTCATGCATGAGCGAAGGGACGCCCCTCTGCTCCTCATGCGAAAATTTCCTTACGTCTATTCCGCCAACCTGCATTGTCTGCAAAAAGTTCTCTCCGGGGAAAAACCGCACCCCGGCGGGGAGAACGTGCCCTCCCTGCCGGGAAAAAACCGCGATCTCACACTTTTTTTCGCCGTTTTCCTATCAATCGAAACCCGCGAATTCGATCATCCACTCTCTTAAATACAAACGCATCCGCTCGCTTGCGCCCGTGATGGCGGAGATTCTCGGAAATTACCTTTTGCGCTTTCGTATCTCGGTACCTGCGGGCGCGGTTCTCGTCCCCGTTCCGCTCCACCCGCGCCGGGAGCGGGAACGCGGATTCAACCAATCGGCACTTCTTGCCGAAGCACTCGTGTATCACCGACCTGATGTATGTAGAGTTGCTGACGTACTCGTGCGCACGAAAGATTCTGTGAGTCAGA
>CAZVQM010000057.1:0-5020 GCA_964629265.1 uncultured Candidatus Saccharibacteria bacterium
CGAGCATGAAGCGCGCGGGAAATGTTTCCGTTCCTTTTGCCCGCGCAACCGTGATTTTACTTTCCTCCAATGGTTCGCGAAGTGACTCGATGACGCGCCTGTCAAATTCCGGGAATTCATCGAGAAATAAGACCCCGCGGTGCGCCAGGGTTGCCTCTCCCGGGCGAGGATTTGTGCCTCCGCCGATTATGGAAACGTGCGACGACGTATGGTGAGGGTTTCGAAACGGCGGATAGGCAATATACGGGATTTCGTCAGACAAGAGCCCCGCGATACTGTGGATTTTCGTGACCTCAATCGATTCTTCAAACGAAAGCGGCGGCAGGATTCCCGGAAGCGCGCGTGCCAAAATTGTTTTCCCTCCGCCAGGGGGGCCGGTCATTAAAATATTGTGTCCTCCCGCGGCCGCGATAATAAGCGCGCGTTTTGCTTTTTCTTGTCCTTTTATGTCTTGAAAATCAATCGCCGATATTGGATTCGGGGCGCGCGGCCCGGGGCGCGCGGGTTCGATCGAAAGTCGACCCTCGAGGTAGTCGATGAGATCCATCAGGGTCGCGACCTCGATCACGCGAAGGCCCTCGATGAGGGACGCCTCAGTACCGTTTCCTTTCGGGACAATGAGTTCGCGAAATCCCACGGTACGCGCAACAGCGGCGAGCGGCAGGACGCCCGAAATTTTCCGTACGGCTCCGTCAAGGCCGAGCTCCCCCAGGAAAAGTTTACCCTTGGGATCAAATGAGATTTGATCGGACGCCAAAAGATACCCGAGCGCGATCGGGACGTCGAATGCGGGTCCTTCTTTTTTAACGTCCGCGGGCGCGAGATTCACGATGACGCGCTGGCTTTTTTTGTGGGGGGGAAGCGCTCCGAGATTTTTGATTGCCGCGGAAATCCGCTCGCGCGCTTCCTGGATTTCTTTGTCCGCGAGCCCGACGATCGAGAATATGTGAAGCCCCGGAGAGATATCTACCTCAACCGAAATCGGGGTTGCGTGAATTCCCGTGATTTGACCGGAGTAAAGAGTAACAGCCATACATAATTTCCCCCCATTTCGCGCGCGTCTTTTTATATCGCGTGTTCCATGTCGAATTCCGCGGCCGGGTTTGCCTTGAGGCGGTCGATGGGAATCGCCTTACCGCATTTCTTGCACGTTCCGTACGTGCCTTTTTGGATTCGTTCAAGCGCTTTTGACACTTCGAGAAGGCGCGATTCCAAACTCTGCTCCTCGGCGAGGCGCATTTCGTATTCTTCGATTTCGTCCTGTTCTATCTCGCGGCCTGACGAAGAACTTGTTTCAACAACCTCGAATTTCGGGAATCGGGCGTGCCAGTCGCCTTTCATAGCCGGGTCGGGATCCGCGATTGTGGTGAGTTCTTCCACAAGGAGCTTACGCTCTTTTTCCAAAAGCGCCTTACATTCATTGATAAATGTGTTGTCCATACCCGGTAGTAGACTTCGGCCGTCCCGACGAAACGTCGGGACAAAGACAAAGTTTCTCTTGGTGTTATTTTAAATACATCATGATTACTCTCTCTCTGCCCTCTAGTATCACAAACATTCATGAAAGCCGAAGTGTTACTACCGGGCATAGTGGGGAAAGTGTATCATGGGAGTTCTTCCGCGCGCAAGGAGTGTTAGAAACTGTTTGAGAAGTCCGTTTCGTCGCGAAAATGCGTAATTTCGTGCGAGCCGAGGACGGACGAGGAAGGCGTATATGCGAATATACGTCAGCGAGGACGGACGAGTGCGCAGCCGAAATTACGCAATTGCAGCAGAATAAGGACTTTTCAGACAGTTTCTTATAGCGCGTTAAAAAGTCGTTCTATTGCGCGCTCCATGGATTCGCGGCTCGTTGTAACGATTAGATATTTTCCTGCCGGGAACACCAGGTAGGCGATGCCGCGATTTTGATCCTGGGGTGATTGTAGGAATTTATATGTCGTATTCCGGTACACGTATTCTTCGAAAACGCCGGGCTTCGGGAGAATGCTTGCATCAAGAAAAAGCGGCACAAAGTCGGTTGGGAGCGTTTCTTCCCACCGTGACATCGCGGCGAGTACCCGCTCGCGGTCGTTCGTCGTTACCGCGAATCCGAAATGAGGCCCGTCATTTCCATAATATGCAAACGTCATAAGCGTCTTTTCGATCGGCGTAAAAAAGAGGGAGGGCGGGGGTATGCCGAAAAGAGAAAAAAGGTCTTTAAGCTCTGCATAGCGGTCTTCTGTTTCTGTTTTTATAACAATGCTAATCCGTTTGAATGTTCCGCGTCGTTCGTCCGAGGCAAATGCCTCTTTGAGGACCGACGGGAATTCATTTTTGTTTTCCCCGGTGATTGTGAGTTCTCGTGTTGCCTCAACGCCGAAAAACGGTGCGGGTGTTCCGGGTCGCTTCACGGTCGGCGCGCCTCCGGTAAAAAGAAGAGAATAGTACGATCGATAGAGGTACGCGCCGGCGCCAAGAACAATGACCAAGATTCCAAGAAGAACAAATATTGGCATGGTGGCGCGCAGCGTCTTTACCGGAGCCGGGCGCGGCGCCAACGGCAGAGGAGCGGGTGGTTTTTTCGCGTACCGCAAAAGGTCGGACTCCATTGTTCGAATATTGAGTGGTTCTTCGGGTTTCTCAATATTGGGTTCTGGCGCGATTTTTTCAGCGCTGCCAGCATTTTCTCCCTCCATGATATGAGTTTGATTATGAGCGGTGGCGGCGTCTCGCGCCTCCGTATCCGCCGCTTCTCCGGTCGTCTGTGCGCGGGCCCATTGATCTGCGTTCTTCGAGTCCGCGGGCGCGTTCCTCCTCTGAATACCGGTCAGGAACGTCTTTTAAAGAAAGATTGATGCGCCCCTGCTCGTCTATGTTTTTGATTTTAACGGGTACGATATCGCCTATGTTCACTATATCAGTTACTTTTTCCACGTGCCACGGCGCGAGCTCCGATATATGAATGAGGCCTTCCTGTTTCGGCGCTATTTCAACGAACGCTCCGAAATCAAGGAGCCGCGTTACTTTCCCTTCCGCAAGTTCGCCCGCCTTGAATTCGCGGGTTACCTGCTTTATAAGGGCAAGCGCTTTTTTCATTCCTTCTTCGGTTACGGACGTGACAAATACTGATCCGTCGTCTTCGATGTCGATCTGGGCGCCGGTTTCCGCGATTATTCCGTTTATCACTTTTCCGCCTGGGCCGATCAATGCCCCGATTTTTTCAACTGCGATCATGAGGGTCTCCACGCGAGGCGCCCATTTGCTCAATTCTTCGCGCGGGCGCGCAATAGTTCCCTCAATCATGTCAAGAATTTTCATCCGCGCCGCGTGCGCGTCCTTGAGCGTATCGCGGATAATATCCATAGTAATACCTTCGATTTTTACGTCGAGCTGGACCGCGGTTATGCCGTCGCGGGTCCCCGCAATTTTGAAATCCATATCGCCGTGGAAATCCTCCGCTCCCTGGAGATCCGTAAGAACGCGATACTCGCCTTTTTCGTTTTGCATGAGCCCCATTGCCGCGCCCGCAACCGGCTTTTTTATGGGCACGCCGCCGTCCATAAGCGCAAGCGTTGAAGCCGAAACCGCGGCCATTGACGTTGAGCCGTTTGACGAAAGAATTTCCGAAACAAGGCGGATCGTATACGGAAATTCATTTTTCAAAGGAATCACAGGAAGGAGTGCTTTGCCCGCAAGAGCACCGTGTCCGATTTCCCGCCGTCCGGGACCGCGCATTTGTTTTGTTTCGCCGGTTGAATACGGCGGAAAATTATAGTGATGCAAAAAGCGCTTTTTTGTCCGAATCTCCATTCCCTCGATTATTTGCTCGTCCCCAGGCGCTCCAAGCGTGAGTGTTGTGAGCGCGTGCGTTTCCCCGCGCATGAAAAGGCCGGAGCCGTGGACGCGCGGGAGTATGCCGACACTCGCAGAAAGTTGTCGGATTTCCTTTGGTTTCCGACCGTCGGGCCGCTCCCCTTTTTCAATGATCCGCCGGTGGATTATGTCGTCTATTTCTTCGTCGAATGCCATTTCTGCGGTGTGCGGAGTAAAATCTTCGGGAAACGCTTCCATCGCACGCGTGAACCATTCTTTTTTAACGACGCCAATCATTTCCTGCATGACTTTTTTATCGGGTTGGTAGCTTGCGTCCTCGATCCGTTTGGAAAATTTGGATTTGACGAGATCGGTGAGTTGCGGCGTGGGCTCTAAAAGTTTTATCGATCGTTTCGGCTTTCCGTTTTCTTTAATCACTTTTTTTTGGAAATCAATCAGGTCTTTCATGAATTTAAATCCCCATTCAACGGCGCTCGCAAAGACCTCTTCGGAGACCTCGGTAGCACCCGCTTCCATCATGTTGATTCGTTCCCGCGTGCCGGAAAGCGCGACTTCAAGATCGCATATTTCGCGCTCGGCGTAGGTCGGATTCAGGATAAATTCGCCGTTCGCGCGGGCGACGCGGACTCCGGCGATCGGGCCGTCCCACGGAATGTCGGAAAGGCCGAGGGCTAATGATGCCCCCAGAACCGCCAAAATGTCCGGGTCGTGCGATTCATCGATCGAGAGCGCGGTAACAACGATTTGGATCTCGTTTCGTATCCGGTAGTCGAATCTGGGCCGTATTGTCCGGTCAATAAGCCGCATCGCGAGTATCGCTTCGTCGGAGGGCCTGGTTTCCCGCTTCACGAACCGCGACCCGAGAATTTTCCCTGTCGCGTAAAATTTTTCTTCATAATCAACGGTAAGCGGTAAAAAGTCGCCTCCTTCGCGCGCATTCTGGCTCATGACGGCGGTTGCGAGAACTATTGTATCGCCCGCGCGCACCAAAACAGAACCGTGTGCCTGTTCGGCCCAATTATTTAACGTGACGGAGAATGTTTTTCCGCCAAGCGTATGCGTATATGTTTTTTCTTTCACCTATAGTGTGCTCGGAGAGTCGCTTGGAAGAGGGCCGATACGTGTGATCATTCATTTCCAGAAACGATTCAGATCGCGTCCGGGAATGAATGATGTATCGCTTTCTTTGCCTTCTTTTTCCGCT
>CAZVQM010000058.1:0-767 GCA_964629265.1 uncultured Candidatus Saccharibacteria bacterium
GAGAACCATGCAAATTTTGCCGACCATTGTCGAGAAAGCATATCAGCTCGCTAGGGCACAGAACGAAAGATAATTGTTTCAAAAGCCGCTTTTCTTGCCGTTGCAATGCGCAAAAGCAATTTGGAACCATGCAAACGTGTCCTCACATTGTCTCAAAAGATATATTCCTCGCTCATGCATGAAAAGAAAAACGGCGCGGGGGAGTCGGTATTCTTTTTCAATAGAGATTAATGTATTGACTCTTTTTGTGTGAAAGGGTAAGAACAAAGTATGGATTTCGGCAAAATAAAGCATCTCGTACAGCAAAGCGGCGATAAATTCATATTCCTCGAAAACGGGGAGCCGGAGATCGTGGTTTTGTCTTTTCATGAATATCAGAAGCTTTTGCGGGGCGGGGTGCCCCAGCCAATGATGCCTATGCGGCGCCCCGAAGGCGGATACCGCGTAATGCCCGCGCGCGCCTACGGCCCGGACTATCTTGAATCAATGGGAAACGAGCTTGAGGAAACCGAATTTATTCCAACAGAGCGAGATCACGAGCGGCCAATGCCGGTCCGGCCCGAAAACATTCGGCTCGAAGACCTTCCGATATAAGGCCTATACCCCGTCACTCAATTTCGATTCTTCTTTGCCGCCTTTGCGTGTTGAAGTCATTTTGATAAGCTCACTCTGTCGATTTTTCGCTTGGCATTGCTGAAGGTGAAGCGGCAATCGAAATTGTAGTGCTGGGTATTGACGGACGCGCGTTTGTTCGGTATGATTGATTT
>CAZVQM010000058.1:777-3743 GCA_964629265.1 uncultured Candidatus Saccharibacteria bacterium
GGCCAATGCCGGTCCGGCCCGAAAACATTCGGCTCGAAGACCTGCCGATATAAGGCCTATTGACGGACGCGCGTTTGTTCGGTATGATTGATTTCGTATTGTTTTTTTATTATTATAACACTCTATATACTCTCTATGGCAGAGAAATTTGAGCGAACAAAACCGCACGTAAACGTCGGTACTATCGGACACGTTGATCACGGAAAGACAACGCTTACGGCGGCAATTACTAAAGTCCTTTCGTTAAAGGGCTTTAAGTCGCGTGTTGAGTCGGTTGACCAGATTGACAACGCGCCCGAGGAAAAAGCGCGCGGCATCACGATCGCGCTTCACCACTCGGAGTATGAGACCGAAAAGCGCCACTACGCGCACATCGACGCTCCGGGACATGCGGACTATATTAAAAATATGATCACGGGCGCGGCACAGATGGACGGCGCAATTTTGGTCGTGTCTGCCGTTGACGGCCCGATGCCTCAGACGCGCGAACATATTCTTCTTGCGCGTCAAGTCGGCGTTCCCGCAGTCATCGTGTTTTTGAATAAATGCGATATGGTTGACGATCCGGAGCTTATTGATCTTGTCGAGGCGGAAGTCCGGGAGCTTTTGAAAAAATATGAGTTTCCGGGAGACGACATTCCCGTTATCCGGGGTTCTGCCTTGAAGGCGCTTGAAGCGACGTCTGTGGATGATGAGTGGGCGAAAAAAGTTATTGAACTCAGCGAAAAACTCGATTCCTATATCCCCGAACCGGTCCGCGATACGGACAAGCCGTTTTTGATGCCGGTGGAAGACGTATTCTCGATTGAAGGCCGCGGAACAGTTGTCACGGGACGCATTGAACGAGGCAAGGTTAAGGTCAATGATGAAATCGAAGTTATCGGCATCCGCGATACTGCTCGTACGATCGTAACCGGCATTGAAATGTTCAATAAGTCGCTTGACGAGGGAATCGCGGGCGACAACGCGGGCATTCTCCTTCGTGGGCTCAAGAAAGAGGACGTTGAGCGCGGCCAAGTTATCGCAAAGCCCGGTTCCGTGACGCCGCATACGGAATTCGAATCAGAAGTGTATATCCTGTCAAAGGAAGAAGGCGGGCGCCACACGCCGTTTTTCGGCGGGTATAAACCCCAGTTTTATATCCGGACAACGGACGTGACGGGCGAGGTAACGCTTCCCCAGGGCACTGAAATGGTTATGCCGGGAGATACGATTACATTCACGGTAAAACTTATTGCTCCGGTCGCGCTTGAAGAAAAACAGCGCTTTGCGATCCGAGAAGGAGGAAAGACCGTCGGCGCGGGCGTCGTAACGAAAATTCTGAAATAAAGGCAGGGGGCGCGGGGGTCCGGAGGCAACGAAGGACACTCGCGCTTCGAGGTCTCACACGCTCTTTGGCAACGAAACATCGAGAGGAAGAAATAATTCAGCGCCTTCGAATCAAGGTGAAGGCCTATGATTCAAAAATCATAGATAATTCCGCAAAGCAGATTGTTGATATGGCGGTTCGAAACGGCGCAGAAATTGCAGGGCCGACGCCTTTGCCGACCGAGGTCCACAAATATACAGTGAACCGCTCGAGTTTTGTGCATAAAAATGCGCGCGAGCAGTATGAAATCCGAGTACACAAGCGCCTCATTGACATTCTGAATCCGAATCCGAAAATCATCGGCGCGCTCACGAATTTGAATCTTCCGGCAGGGGTTGATGTGGAAATAAAAATGAAGTGATCGCTCGCCAATATACGTTTGAAACACGCTCGGCCGCTCCGGCGGCGGCCTCGCTAAGGGTCGAATGAAGTGTCGAGCAGAGCTCGAACCAAGCCACCTCATTCTCCCATTGTTTCAAACATATATTGGATTCGCTGGGGCATGGAACTGAATGACTAATCTCCATTGTCGAGAAAGCATATCAGCTCGCTTGGGCATGGAGCATATTTAAAAAATTAATTAATGAAATAGTATGGGCGCAGAAGCACCAAAAGAAATAAAAGAGTCGAGTCGAGAGTTGTCTGGGCCTAGTGAAGATCAGTTGGCCGTGGCGGTGGATCGAGTACTTGATAGCGTAGAAAGCAGAGCGCAAAATTCTTTGGTCGTTCAGGGAGAGAAATCTTTAGACGAGTGGAAAAAGTTTTGGCTTAAGAATTCTATAGATAATTTTCGACGATTTGCAGATCCGATGACACCTTTAACTCCGGCTGCAGGTTTTACGCCAGACATGTACCCCGGTTTTACAAAGGACGATTTTGCTAGATTAGCAGACATGTTAGTGGCGAAGTTATAGAAACAGTAGTTTGAATCTTTCAAGCCTCTCTCGAGTGTTCTTAGATACGCGAGAGACCTTGAGTGATTCATCCCACTCAAATCCCCATCGGTTGTCGGGGACATACATTGGATGAAAACGGAAGGGAATATTTCTCTCGCGCATGACGCCGGGGAAGCCCGGTTTTTTATTTGCGGAATCAACGAATAACGAATCCGGAACGAATAAACGAATACGATCAATGAACAATTCGTATATTCGCACGAGATTCGTAATTCGCTGATGGAGCGAAGCGAGCATTCGTAAATTCGCAATAGATTCGCTATTCGTTGATAAATATGAAATTTCTTCTCGGAGAAAAACTAAATATGACGCAGGTATTTGATGACAAGGGGAACGTTATTCCGGTAACGCTTGTTGAAGCGCGCCCGAATGTTGTTCTTCAAGTGCGCACAAAAGAAAAAGATGGCTATCAAGCGGTTCAAGTTGGGTTTGGCGTGCGCAAGGAAAAAAATATCCGCAAGCCCCAGAAGGGGCATTTCAAAGAACTGGGAGCGTTTCGATATGTGCGAGAATTCCGAACAGAGGACGCATCGGATCGTGGGACAAAAATAGATGTCACTCAGTTTTCTGAAGGAGATGTGGTGAAAGTAAGCGGTGTTTCAAAATCAAAAGGATTCCAAGGGGTGGTAAAACGACATGGT
>CAZVQM010000058.1:3753-4222 GCA_964629265.1 uncultured Candidatus Saccharibacteria bacterium
GGAGGCGGGGGGCGCGCCGGAGGCCGCGTGGTCAAAGGCATGAAAATGGCGGGGCGCATGGGAGGCGAGCGGGTATCGGTGCGAAATGTGAAGATCATAAAGATCGATCCGGAAAGCGGAATTTTGGCAATTTCGGGCGCGGTGCCGGGCAGGCGAGGGACGCTTTTGGAAATTCGCGGATAAGATACATAGTATGGATGCTTCGGTATACGACAAAAAAGGAAAAGCAATCGGGAAAATTTTTCTCCCGGAGTCGGTGTTCGGGCTGAAATGGAACGCCGATTTGGTTTATCAAGTCGTGACTGCCGAGGCCGCAAACCAGCGCCAGGGAACTGCGCACGCAAAGGGCAGAAGCGAAGTCCGCGGCGGCGGGAGAAAGCCGTGGAAGCAAAAAGGGACCGGGAGAGCGCGTCATGGGTCCATTCGTTCGCCAATCTGGAAGGGCGGCGGCGTTACTCACGGGCCTCTC
>CAZVQM010000058.1:4256-4969 GCA_964629265.1 uncultured Candidatus Saccharibacteria bacterium
TTTTTCTCATTTCGCAAAGGACTCCAGGGGGAAAATCTTGAAGGGAAACGGCGTCTTGGTTCTTACCAATGGCAAGGACGACGCGGCGTATCGCGCGATACGAAATCTTCCGTATGCCTCGGTGTTGGAAGTTCGGAATATAAACGCCCGTACGGTTTTGCAGCATACATATATTTTTATTCCGAAAGCGGCGATTGCGTCGTTTGCAAAATAATGTGAATCATGGCGTTTTTCAACAAATTTTTTAAAAAAAGAAAGACCGGCGAAACGCGGGAAAATAAAAAGCCGATTGAACGGAAAAAAGAGGAGGCGGCGGCGGGTGAGTCCGGGCGCGCGTCCTCGGTGCGGTTTGGAGCCGCGTCCTCAATTGAGCGCGCGCACGTCACGGAAAAAACGTCTGCGGGTGGCGCCGGAGGAAAATATACGTTCGTTGTCGCGCAAGGCGCAAACAAAGATGAGGTCGCGCGTGCGGTTCGCGCGAGATACGGCGTCACGGTACGCAACGTGAATATTCTTTCGATGCCCGGGAAGATACGGAGGCGCGGACGGCAAATCGGATGGCGCGCGGGGTTTAAAAAAGCCGTCGTGACGCTAAAGAAAGGCGAGATCATTACGATGTAATCAACGAATAACGAATCCGGAACGAATAAACGAATATGATCAATGAACAATTCGTATATTCGTACGAGATTCGTAATTCGCTGATGGAGCGA
>CAZVQM010000059.1:0-4966 GCA_964629265.1 uncultured Candidatus Saccharibacteria bacterium
GCTTTTTGTATGCAATGCGGAATCCTTCTCGAATGCCAAAGTCGTCAACCGGCAGGACGTCTAGCCGGCCGAGCGTGAATATCAAAATCATTTCTGCGGTCCAGCGTCCGACGCCCCGGAGAGGCAGAAGCGCTTGGATGATTTCTTCGTCTTGCATCCGCGCCGCCTCTTTTTTTGTTGGTATTTTTCCTTTTACTGCACGCGCCGCGATGTCGCGGATCGCTTTTACTTTTGCATGAGAAAACCCGACTGCGCGAAGTTTTTTTGCCGGTATTCGGAGGACCGCGTTCGGTTTTGGGAATTTTCCGTTCTTTGGGAAAAGGGCGAGGAAACGGCCAAGGATTCGCCGAGCCGCGCGGCCGTGGAGCTGCTGGTGCGCAATCGCGCGCACCAGCGCTTCAAAAATTGAGCGTTTCAGATCCGGACGGAGAGAGAGCGGCCCGGATTCTGTGATTATGCGTTTCAAAACCGCATCAGATTTTGACAGATGGATAACCGCGCGCGCATACGCGGTCATGGTTTCAAAGTGATTCGCTTTGCGTTTTTTGCCAGCCGTTTTTTTCATCATACGCGAACGTTTCAAGTTTCGGAGGTGCAACGGTGCGGTACGGGAGATACGCGGCCCGCTTGAGCGCCCGCTCTTTCGGCGACTCTGCGTAGTGGCGGATTGATGCGCGATGCACGTCTCCGTATATGACGACGATTGGGCCAATTCCTTTCATTGACTTTGCAAGGCGTTCAAGCCCTTCTGCGACGGATACGTCGCGGTAATCAATGCTGTCATAGAGAAAGGAGTCTAGAGGGTTGTCTCCGCGCCTGCCGTAGCCCGGCGGCTCCATATTTTTTTCGAATAAAGCGGAGGCGGTTTCTGAAAGTAGCGCGGGCGCCGCAATGCCGCCGCCTAAAACCCGCAAGAAATTCCTGCGGCTCATTTTGCCTTTTGGTTTTTGCTCTCGCGGGAGCTGCTCGCTCTTTTGCTCCGCTTTTACATTTTTTTCCGCGTCTAAAGTTTTCGGCATCAAATTTTTTAGACACTCTTTTAGATTATTCCCGCAGGATGGAAGTGCCGCAAGAAGAATACCGCCGACTATGAGTGCTGTGCGCGCCCGTTCTGTATCGTCATCAATGTCTTCGAATGTTTTCCCAATTATGATTTTTTTAAATGCGTCTCCCATTGCCGCGGCCGGGTCTGCGGTTGCGATTGGTTTGCCATATTGTGCGGCAATATTTTCGAGAGCGGCATAAAACGCAAATCCCTGCTTTTTCTCAAGAATAAATCGCTCAATTGACTCACGAGAGGGTTGGTATCCTTTTCGGGAGAAGAAGGATTGAAGTTCTTTTATTGTTTCTTCCGAGAAAATTCCTTCGGTGTGGGGCGCACCTTCCAAAAAAACAATTGCAGCATTCCTAATTGCGTTTGTAAGGGTTTCGCGATGCTGGTTTAAAAACGGCGTGGTATGCTTAATGCCAAAAAATTCTATCCGCGTTCCGTGGAGTTCAAATGTTTCGTGACGCATCGGTTCTTTTGTTCTGGTTTCTTCTGTTTTAGTTTCTTGGCTGTTTTGATCGCTTTGTTCCTGCTTTTGTTTATATCTTTCGGTCATATAATAAAAGGACAAAGTCCCACATTAAGTAAAATGCTTATACGAGCTAAATATGGCTGAGGCAATTTCTTTTCCGGATAGTCATGATACTTTTTATATGCTCCAGCGAGCCAATAGGCGGTTGAGATAAATTCTTTTCAGACAATGGGAGGAAAAAATTGCTTGGTTTCCTCCGACGTTACGTCGAAGGAAAATTTTTTCCGACCTTTTAGTGAGGTCGCCGCTGGAGCGACCGAATCGTGTCTGAAAAGAAATTATCGGAAACCGCTGTTGCGAGCCATTTTTTATCCCCCGCCTTGCCAGATTTTAATCGCCTCGAGCGGATAGATGAGCATGATGATATTCAAGGTGAGATTATCGCGGATCCAGTAGCCGACAAATAGTTCCATGAGAATGACGAACGCCACGGTCGCCCAGATCGGCAAACGGCGCGCAAGGAAAAATCCGAGCACCATGAAAAGGACGTCGAAAACGGAATTCAAAACAGAGTCGCCGTAGTAATCGAGCGAAATGGTGACTTCTCGGTAGCGGTTTATGATAAAATCCGTGTTTTCAAATATCTCCCACGAAGTTTCCATAAAAAGCGCCAAGAGAAGTCGGAGCCCGATGGGCCATCTTCGTCCGATGAGCCACAAAAGCCCGTAAAACGCGAATCCGTGGATCACATGGGAAAACGTGTACCAGTCGGAAATATGCTGGGAGTTTTCCGAGCTAAATGTTATGCCGTGCCAGAGTTTTATATACCCGCACTTGCAAATGAGAATTTGCCCCATCAAGTAGAGCGTGAGCGCGAAAACACAGAGAAGAACGATTGAAAAGAAGATATAGTGTTTTGTTTGGAAACGGGAAAGAAAGCTCATACTATCTAGTATATTGGAGTCGGGAAACAAAAACATCCCCTCCTTCTAGAAGGAGGGGATGTTTTTCTATCTCTTTGCTCGCTTTCTTTCGTTTTCCGTGAGAAATTGTTTCCGAAGTCGCACGCTTTTGGGGGTAATTTCCAGGAATTCGTCTTCTGCCATGACTTCAAGCCCGCGCTCGATTGTAAGCTCGTAGGCCGGCACAAGATCAATCGCTTCGTCTGATGCGGCGGCGCGGACGTTTGTAAGCTGTTTCCCCTTTGTCGGGTTTACCATCATTTCTTCGCCCTTCGCCGTATTGCCAATCACCATTCCTTCATAGACGTCGATTCCGGGTCCCACATAGAGCATTCCGCGCTCTTGGAGATTCCATAAGGAGTATCCAAGCGCTTTTCCCGACGCCATGGAGATCATGGAGCCGGTTTGGCGTTTTTCAATATCGCCCGCAAACGCGCGAAAGCCCAAGACGTGCGAAGACATAATTCCTTCTCCTTTCGTGTCTATGACAAATTGGCTCCGGTATCCGAGGAGCCCGCGCGTTGGCCCTTCAAACAACATGCGCACTGTTTCAAGATGTACGCGCATACTTTGGAGAATAAATCCCCGCTTGCCTAGCCGTTCTATGATTGTGCCTTGGTACTCTTTTGGCGCGTCAACGATCACTTCTTCAAACGGTTCTTGTTTTACCCCGTGTTCCTCACGGATGATGACCTGGGGTTGGGAGACCTGGAGTTCGTATCCTTCGCGGCGCATGTTTTCAAGAAGAATGGAAATATGAAGCTCTCCCCTGCCAAATACTCGGGAACTTTCCCCGGAAGAGAATTCAACTCGGAGGCCGACGTTTACTTCAAGCTCGCGCTCGAGGCGTTCCCGGATTTGGCGCGATGTCACAAATTTTCCTTCGCGCCCCGCAAAAGGGGAATTATTCACGAGGAAGTTGAGCGCAATAGTCGGCTCGTCAACGGCGATTGCCGGGAGTGGCTCTGAATCCGGGCTTGTTGTTATGGTTTCGCCGATATCAATATCGGGAAGCCCGGCGATAAGCGCGATGTCGCCCGCGCGCGCCTCAGTTGATTCGATTTTTTGAAGTCCTTTGAACGTAAAAATTTTCGTAATTTTTCCGGAGCGCGCCTCACCCGACGACTTTTTCACTACGACGGATTCATTCAGTTTCAAAACGCCCTCGTAGATTCGTGCGACTGCGAGCCGCCCCAAAAAATTGTCGTATCCGAGGTTAAATGGCTGGGCGCGAAGCGGGACTTCGTCGTTTCCGGACGCAGGTAAGACGTGCTCAAGTATCGTATCAAGAAGCGGCGTAAGATCTTTTGATTCATCCGTAAGGCGCCGTTTCGCGACTCCTTCTCGTCCGACGGCATACACTACGGGAAAGTTTGCTTGTTCGTCAGATGCGCCAAGCTCCAAGAAAAGTTCGAGTACTTCTTCTTCGCATTTTGCCGGATTTGCCGCGTTCTTGTCGATTTTATTTATAACGACAATTGGTTTGAGACCGAGCTCGAGCGACTTTTTCAGGACAAATCGGGTCTGAGGCATCGGGCCTTCTTGGGCGTCCACCAGAAGAAGCACGGAATCAATTGCGCGAAGCACCCGCTCGACTTCAGAGCCGAAATCCGCGTGTCCCGGAGTGTCAACGATGTTTATTTTCGTTACCGGGCGCCCCGTGCTTTCTGAAGGGTAGAAAATTGCCGCGTTTTTTGAGTAAATCGTAATGCCGCGCTCAAGTTCGAGCGTATTTGAATCCATGGAGACCCCTTCTTCGCCTACGCCGGTTTGACGTAAAAGCGCGTCGGTAAGCGTGGTTTTCCCATGATCAACGTGTGCAATAATTGCAATGTTTCGAATTTCCATAAATTGGTATCTTCAGGACATTCCCATTTTTAAACCAGAGAATGAAAAAAGCCCCAGCCGAGGCATGATAGAGTGGATGATACTATAAAAATGAAAAATCGTCAACGTTGACGGCGGCTGGAGAAACGAAAAAGCAGAGAGTGGAAACCCCCTGCTGATCATTTGGAAAGTGCAAATCATTGTAAGGGAGCTATTACTCTTGCTTCTGTGATTCTGGATTCGCTGGCGGGACGGTATAGGCGATGACACGGATAGGTGGTACTCCGGGGCGACGAATGATTATGGTGATCGTTCTATCGCTACCCTGTCGGTATTCAAAGGTTGTTTGGGGCGATGTGGTCATCACTCTGTCCTCCGTCGCATGACTATATAAGTCTACAACACCCGTGGATGATTTGGAAGAGGCGCAGGCATGGAAAAAATTGGACACTCGGATGCGTCAGCGTAAATACATTTCAATATTTTCTTTGTGTTCCTCGAATGTTTTTGCGCAGTGGATTTCGCCCGAATTGTCGTGGAGGTAATAGAAACAATCCGTTTCTTCCGGGAAAAGCACGGCGTTGATCGCATCAAGCCCCGGGTTTGCGATCGGATGCGGCGGGAGTCCTTTATATTTATACGTATTGAAGGGCGAGT
>CAZVQM010000060.1:0-4959 GCA_964629265.1 uncultured Candidatus Saccharibacteria bacterium
CAAGAAACCCGGCGAGCGCGGCAAAGAGAAGCGCGTTTTCCATCCCGAGAAACGTCAACGAGAAAAAAATAAGAACGCCGACGATCGCACCCAACAGCATCTGGGTTCGGAGCCAGCGGCCGAGCTTTCGCTGGGAACGCCCCCATACATCGATCACGTAATTTTCATACCTAACGGGCGCCGCGAGCCGCAGAAAATTATCGATTCCGCCCTCTTGAGTCGCGAGGTAAAACGAAAATACCGCCGCAAGAAAGAACGTAAGGACGCCTCCGAACGCGGCGGATGCAAAACCAAAAATGCTCCCCTGAAATTTCGCAAGATAATCGGACGGAAACGCAAAGAAATTCGCAAGCGATTCCGCGAAGTAGGAAAGCACAGGAAAAGAAGAAAATTCCCGTATGCCTACGAGAACGCTCGCTTTGATCTCCGAATATGTTGATGCGAAGCGGAGTGCCTCCTCATAGAGAAGCGGAACAATGAGATAGATCACCGCGAAAAACATCGCAAGAATCGCGAAGTAAATAAAGACGGCACCAAGGATGCGCGGAATGCGCCGCTCCTTCAACCAAAGAATCCCGGGCTCGATTGCAGACGCGATGATAATCGCGAGAAAAAGCGCGATGACGATTTCCTTCACGAGAATTACGCCGACTATGAGCAGGGCAACCATCAAAACGCGAACGAGGGTCTCGGTTGAAACTGAAATTGATTGAGAATTATTTTCCATCTTGGTTTCTGCTCGACTAGTAAAGGGGGTAATCCCGGCGATTTCGGCGTCATTGTTGAAACTCTGCGAGGAGCTTCTCAAAGGGCGCCCGGTCCTCAAACGGGCCTATAAGCGCAAGATTGAGACGTCCGGGGGCAATAATCTCTTGCGCAACGCGAAGAATGTCCTCGGGCGTTACTGCTTCTATCTTATCAAATACCTCGTCTATAGTAAGGGGCCTGCCCGTAACCATTTCTTCCTGACCAACAAAGTTAGCAACCGTGTTTGACGCCTCGAGTGCGATCGAGGTGCGGCCGCGAATCTGATCCTTTACACGCCGAAGCTCGTTGGCCGATACTCCCTCATCGCGAATTCTTGTATACTCTTCAAGCACCGCGCGAATGGTCTTTTCAACATTTTTATGATCAACGCCTGCATACGTTACAAGAAACCCGCGGTTTGAATACGACTCGTGCGCGCTCATAACGGTATATGCGAGCCCAAGCCGCTCGCGAATCCGGACAAACATCCGTGACGACATTCCGCTTCCCAGAATCGCGCCAAGCACCTCTGCCGCATATTTTGATTCGTGAAGCCCGGAGTAACCCCTGAAGCCGAGAACGAGATGCGTTTGATCTGTTTTTTTATGCTCGAGATATACGCCCGGAGATGATTGTTCCTCTCGGACATCGGGTTTTTCCCGAATAGGGTCTCCAGACCGGATGTCGGCAAAACGCTTTCTGATATCATCCCCAATCGTCGCCTCATCGAAATTCCCGGCAACCACCACTGCGGTATTTGCCGACGTATACTGATGCTCGAAATAATTCACAAATTGTTCGCGCGTGAAAGAGCGAATCGTCTCTTCTATTCCGATCGTATCCCACCCAGCGGGCTGATCTTTGTATAAAAGCCGCTCCCAAATCCACCAGATATGATTTTCGGGGGTATCGAGATCCCGATGAAGCTCTTCGATGACAACCTGCTTTTCGCGCTCGATCTCCTCTGCCGCGAGAAGAGAATATTTGTAAATATCCGATAGGACGTCAAGGGATTTTGCAAGATGCGCTTTTTCCGCTTTCACGAAATAACCGGTAATTTCATGGGATGTAAATGCGTTATACACCGATCCGATCCCATCGAGCTCTTCCGCAATTTGAATTGCCCGGGGACGGTTCACGGTTCCCTTAAAAAACATGTGTTCCAAAAAATGCGAAATTCCCCGAAGATCACGTGATTCGTGATCCGAACCCGTACCGCACAAAATAAGCACGGTAATCGTATTCGTGCCTTTCATCGGAGCCGTAATGATGCGAAGTCCGTTTTCTAATGTTGTTTTTTTGAACATGATTTTCTCGTATTACAACAATTTTGTCTTAAAATATTCGCTTAATTCTTTCACACGAACCCGTTCCTGCTCCATGGTATCCCGATCGCGCACGGTCACGGTTTCGTTTTCAAGCGTCTGGAAATCAACGGTAACGCACCACGGCGTGCCGATCTCGTCCTGCGCGTAGTAGCGCTTGCCGATGTTCCCCCGGTCATCCCACGTGGTTACGACACGGGGCTTTAACTCTTTATAGATTTCCTTTGCCTTCGAAACCAGCGCTTCTTTGTTTGCGAGAAGCGGAAACACCGCCACTTTGATCGGCGCAATTTTCGGATGGAATTTCAAAACCGTTCGGTCCTCTTCCTCGCGATAGCTATCAATCAGGAAAAAAAGCGCTGCCCGGTCAACTCCGCCTGACGTCTCAATCACCCACGGAATATAACGCGCCTTTGTTTCCTCGTCAAAATAGCTGAGATCCGCTCCGGAGAACTTCGCGTGCTGGGTAATATCCCAATCCCCGCGATGGTGGATGCCTTCAAATTCCTTCCATCCGCCGAACGGGGAATCATACTCAATGTCCCAAGCCGCGCGTGCGTAGTGCGCGCGTTCGTCCGAAGCGTGCTCGCGAAATCGCAATTTCTCTTTGGACATTCCGAGCGCAAGGTACCACTTCATACGTTCCTCCTTCCAATACTCAAACCATTGCAATGCCTCACTTTCATCCGGCCTTACATACCACTGAAGTTCCATTTGCTCGAACTCGCGCGAGCGGAACGTAAAATTTCCCGGCGTAATCTCGTTCCGAAACGCTTTCCCGATCTGCGCGATGCCAAACGGAATTTTCACTCTCGTGGAATTCAATACATTCTTAAAATTCACGTGCACCCCTTGAGTGATCTCTCCCCGCAAATATACTCGTGTTTTTTCGTCCTCGACTGAGCCGAGGGACGCCTCAACGAGCAGATTAAATTTTCTCGGCTCGGTCCACTCCCCCTTCTCCTTCTTTTTTTTGTGCTCGCTCTCGTGCGCGCGTATCTCGTCCTCGTGGTCCGCGCGAAACCGTTCGTGGCATGTCTTGCATTCAACCAAAGGATCGGTAAACGCCTCGGTGTGTCCCGACGCTTCCCATACCTTGGGATTCATCAAAATTGCGGCGTCAAGCCCCACAACGTCGTCGCGCGCCTGCACCATCGTATTCCAAAATTCCCGCTTAATATGATATTTCAACCACGCCCCCATTGGTCCGTAGTCCCATGTGCCGGCTAGCCCGCCGTAAATTTCGGAGCCAGGAAAAATAAATCCGCGCCTTTTCGCAAGGGAAACTATTTTTTCCATATTGGTTGCGTTTTGGTGCTCCATACCCGGTAGTAGACTTCGGCCGTCCCGACGTATCGTCGGGACGAAGGCGAAATCTCTCTGGTTAGTATTTCGGATAGATTACAATACTCTTTCTGTGCCTTTTAGTACCACGAACATTCATAAAAGCCGAAGTGTTACTACCGGGCATACATTTTTTACGGCAGAACGCGGCCGCTCTCGCTGTACACCGGATCATCCGGTGTGTGAGTTATAAACGCGGGAAGGGTTTTTTCAACCGCGCTACCGGTAAAGCGGTCCTCAGCGGAAAGCGTCGCTTGATTGATGAGCGTCATGACGTTGCCGACATCGACTTCGGACGGAACGACTGCGACTCGAAATGCGACGGTGCGCGCGGGATTCAAGACACCCCGCCCCGCTTCAATTTTTCCAATCTTCCAGCGAACCTCGCCCGACGACTCGCTATAGGAAATCGGCGCGTCCGTCGGCACAAAGACATTCTCCCATTTGACGTTCGGAGGAAGTGTTGCCCTCACTTCCGCATTGGTAAGATCGTTTGTAAAATTTCGAATTTCCCAGAGTACGGCATACGTCGTTTTCTGGCCGACCTTCGGAGGAACCGGACCGGAATTTCGAAGCGCAGAAAACGTATAGAGCGCCTTCCCGTCGAAAATCACTTTTGAGTTCACTTTAAACTCGGCTGAATCGTCATGGGTGAGATCTGTTCCGACGAGCTCCTGGGGAATACCCGACGCTTCTATATGGGATGTGAGGCGTATCACAAGCTCCCGATCTGCCGCCGACTTCACCGGAGGCGTTTCCTTGGTGAGGAGAGAAAACGAAAGGTCTCCCGACCCCCCGGGAGGCACTTCTCGAAGGCGCTCGAAATTCGCCGGTCCCCATACGATCGAACGCGTCGGAAAATCAAAAACTCCTCCCTGGCCGATCGTCATCGTCGGTAGCTCAAGAATCGTCCCCTCAATCTTGGTACGGACCGAAACGTCTTTCAAAGGAAATAGTGTATTGTTCTGATAATGAATGGAAAATCGAAGTTGGTCTCCCGGACTCACCGCCGTTTCTTGAGACCGCTCAAGCTGCCCACGCACAAAAAGCGGCGTTACCGCAATTTTTGTTTCGGTGAACGAATCGTAGTATGGAGTCCAGCTTTTTGAATCATAGTGGTATACTCCGATGCCCGACCGGAATGTTTTTATCTCCCCTTCGTCGCCTGTAACGGCGCCGCGAATCGTGACAACACCCGAGCCGCCGGCGCGGAGATCCCCGATATTCCAGATTCCGTCATCCGACTGCTTGGGGCTTGCATCCTTAAATGTAAATCCCAACGGAAAATCGATCCGAAGCGCGAGATCCGAAAATGTATCCCGGGAATTCGACGAGTACCTGACGAGAAGATCAACATCCTGCCCCTGGGCAAGCGTATCGGGAATTTCCCACGTAATACCAAGAGGGACGCGGACAATTCGAAACATTTTCGATGCGGCCGCGGTGAAACGTGCGCCCACGTTCTCCGGGCGATACCCGAGTTCGGCATCAACTCGCCCCTCCTCTTTTTCCTTCCCGAACATCCGAACCGTAAGCTCTTCCA
>CAZVQM010000061.1:0-4763 GCA_964629265.1 uncultured Candidatus Saccharibacteria bacterium
CTGCGGTTGTGTACGGCGAAAAAGTGCCTTCCCAGCCGGTGAGTGTTTTGTATTCCGATTTTATGAAGGTTTTCCGGGAGGCGGGGGAGTCAACGATTTTTAAACTGAAAGTTGAGGGTGGGAAAGAGCATGATGTTTTGATCTATGATATAAAATTCGATCCGTTGAAGGATGTGCCCGAGCATGTGGATTTTTACGCCGTGCCCCAGCATCGGACGATTCGCCACAAGATTCCGTTTGAATTCGCGGGTGAGCCCCCGGCGGTGAAAAATCTTGGGGGTGTTCTCGTCAAAGTTATGCACGAGATCGAAATTGAGGCGCTCCCGAAGGATCTTCCCCACGCGCTTCGAGTTGATATCTCGGTCCTTGAAGAGTTGAAATCAAAAATCCATGTGAGGGATCTTGGCATACCGGCCGGAGTTAAGATTCTCGGCCATTTCGATGACGTCATCGTCCTCATAGAGACGCCGAGAACCGAAGAGGAATTGAAGGAGGTGGTAGAGACACCGGTTGCGGAGGCGGTCGCCGAAGTGAAGACCGAGCGCGAAATGAAGACGGAAGAAAAAGCAAAAAAGGAGGTTGAAGAAAAGGCAGAATAATTTTTCGTTCGCGCAGAGTTCCATTTTGCTGTATACTATCAGATATGAAACGCCCTACACTGCGACGTTTCTCTCGCCCCGCGCCGTTTTGGGCTATTTTTATCGTTTCGTGTGCGATTGCTGCGGTACCGCAGTTTTTTGCATTCGCGCAGGAAAACGGCTCGGCGGAGAAACGAGCGGATCTTGAGCGTCAAATCCAAGAGCTTGAAAAAGAAGCCGAGGGGCTTGACGTAATCATCAAGGGTATTCAGGGCGAGAAGAGGACGCTCGCAAACGAAGTCAGTGTTCTCAATGCGGAGGCCAAGAAGCGAGAGCTCGAGATTAGGCGCCTCGACCTCGCTCTCAAAAAAGCAAAACTCGAGATTGCAAAGAAAGAAACGGGGATTGCCGGGCTTGAAACAAAGATAGTAAAATCCCGGAAATCGCTTTCGGCGAGCTTGTTTGCGTTGTATACGTATGACCACGAGAGTATCATCTCGGTTTTTTTCAAGAAAATTACGCTCTCCGATTTTTTCGCGACCCTCGCGGGCATCCATCAGGTTCAGGCGAAAATCCAGGAGGGCCTCGAATCATTCCA
Organism: uncultured Candidatus Saccharibacteria bacterium; assembly: GCA_964629265.1. Lineage (GTDB taxonomy): Bacteria > Patescibacteriota > Minisyncoccia > Sungbacterales > HO2-52-23 > 2-01-FULL-50-25. Next base: position 1,177 of record CAZVQM010000061.1, read on the forward strand.
CGTGGACGTAAAAGAGCTCGAACGCGAACAAGCCGAGCTTGAGGACTTTCGTCAGGAACAGAGCGATATCAAATCGCTCCAAGAGGTTGAGCGGAGATTTTTAACGGACAAAAAAAAGGAAAAGGACAAACTCCTGAAAGAAACCCAAGGCAAGGAAACGGTATTTCAACAGGTCCTCTCATCCAAAAAGCGTGACATTGCGACTTTGCGGACACAGCTTTTCTATCTTGAAAGAACGGGTATTACTGCGGAAGACGCAATTAAATTTGCGGAGCTTGCCGCGAAACGGACGGGGATCCGAACAGCGTTTTTACTTGCGCTTCTCGAGGTTGAAACCGGGCGCCAGTTTGAGGACGGCGTAATCAGCGTGGGGACGAATATCGGAACGGGGAGTTGGAAGCGCGACATGTATGATTGTTATATTGCGCTGAAAAAGCCGAAGACCGCCGAAGCGCAAAAAGAGGCATTTTTTTCCATCACGGCAGAGCTCGGTCTTGATCCCGAAAAGATGCCCGTGTCCCGACGGCCGTCATACGGATGCGGCGGCGCTATGGGCCCCGCTCAATTCATTCCCACGACGTGGCTTTTGTTCAAAGAGCGGGTGGCAAAACTCACCGGGCATAATCCTCCGAGTCCGTGGATCGTTGAGGATGCGTTTACGGCATCCGCGCTTTACTTGGCGGATTCCGGGGCCGCGTCTCAGACAGAAGTGGGCGAGATACGTGCGGCAAAAGCGTATATATCCGGAAGCCCGAATTGTTCGACAAGCATCTGCCGGTGGTACGCAAATACCATTGTTTCTCTTTCCCGGAGTATTGATCGGGTACTTTAAAATTCGTCTTCGCTGTCGGCTACGCCCGCTCGTGTCTTTGCGGTGAGCGCTTCGATAATCGGTTCGATATTTCCTTCGAGTATTAAAGGAAGGTTATGCCACGATTCTTTGATTCGATGGTCGGTTACCCGATCTTGGGGGAAATTATACGTTCGAATTTTTTCCGACCGGTCGCCGGTCCCGATTTGTGTTCGGCGTTTTTGGGTCATTCGGCGCTCTTCCTCCTGGATTTTTGCATCCAAGAGTTTTGCGCGGAGGATATCCATCGCCCGTTCCCGATTTTTCTGTTGTGAGCGCGATTCTTGGGAGCGGACGGCAATGCCAGTCGGGATATGGACGATCCGTACGGCTGTTTCGACTTTATTCACGTTTTGCCCGCCGGCGCCTCCCGAACGGGAGAATTCAAGCGAGATGTCTTGGGGTCGAATTTCAACGTCGACTTCCCGCGCTTTCGGAAGTACTGCGACAGACGCGGTTGACGTGTGGATGCGCCCCTGTTTTTCCGTTTCGGGGATCCGTTGGACTCTGTGGACTCCCGATTCATATCGAAGGGCTTTGTACGCGCCTTCGCCCGCTATTTCAAATACCACTTCTTTATAGCCGCCGATTCCGTTTTGTGACTCATCTATGAGCGTGACGGTCCATCCTTTTTTCTCCGCATATTTTTTGTAGAGGGCCGAAAGCGTGGTAGCGAAAAGAGCGGCTTCGTCTCCGCCGGCGCCTGCCCGGATTTCCATAATGAGATTATCGGGGAGATTTTCCTCGGCCTCCCGTATCTTTTCCTCGAGAAGCGTTTTTTCCGATTCAAGCGCGCGGAGTTCATCTCGGGCTATTCCGGCAAGCTCTTCATCGCCGTTTTCAAGAAGTGTTTGCACTTCACCGATCTTTCTGCTGATTTCTTCAGATTTCATGAAGTTCGAAAGCGACTTCTCGATTTTTGAGAATTCAATCGAAAGCGTTTTCATCTTTTCCTGATCTTTCGCGGTGTCAGGAGCGGAGAGTTTTTCTTCGAGTTCGCTTTTTCGTTTTTTCAGTTTTTGAATTTCGTCGGGAAGGTCCATAGGGAAATAAAAAACCGCGTAGCAAAAGGGATTCCGAATACTTTTTCGGGCGTCCCCTCATGCCGGCGGTTAGTGTTTCTTTTTTTTGGAGAGTCGCACTTTGAATCTTTCTACGCGGCCTGCGGTATCGATGATTTTTGAGCCCCCGGTATAGAACGGATGGCACGCGCTGCAAATTTCAATTTCCATATGCTCTTTTGTCGAGCCCACGGCGAGGGTATGTCCGCACGCACAGCTTACCTTGGCGGCGTGGTATTTTGGGTGGATATCGGCTTTCATAACCTCTCTATAGTACCAAAATGGGGCATATCTTGCAAGTTCCCGCTGAATCTGCTAGAATCGTATGTATGGATACGCTAATCATGGATCAAGGTCTTGAGATTCCTGCCCAGCCGATTGACCCCGAGATTGAGGAGATGTCAAAGGCGGGAGTGCACCTCGGCCACGCAAAATCAAAATTCCATCCGTCAATGGCGCCGTATATTTTCGGCGTGAGAAATTATGTTTCCTTGATCGACCTCATGAAGACAAAGGAGAAACTTGATCTCGCTCGCGAATTTATTCGTGCGGTTGCGACAAAAAAGGGGATTATTCTTCTCGTCGGCACCCGCCCGGCGGCGAAAAAGATAATCCGCGAGATGGGCGAAAAAACAGGAATGCCGTATTTTTCAGAGCGCTGGATCGGCGGAACACTCACGAATTATAAAGTCGTTTCGAAACGCGTGGAGTATCTCGAGCGGCTCGTCGAGGAGAGGAAGACCGGAGAATTCGAGAAGTATACCAAAAAAGAGCGGATGAAAAAAGGGGAGGAGATCGAGCGCCTCACTAAGTTTTTCGGCGGCGTACGGAGTTTAAAGCGGATGCCGGATGCGGTATTTGTCGTCGATATCACGCATGATCTTATTGCAGTCAACGAGGCGCGGAAAATGAAAATTCCCGTCATCGCTTTTGTTGATACGAATTCGAATGCGGATCTTGTCACCTGGGCCATCCCGGCAAACGACGATGCGCTTCCTTCAGTGAGATACATGTGCGGACGGGTCCTCGCGGCGATTGAGGAGGGGGCGAGCGAGGCAAGAGCGACAAAAGACCCGGAGTCGATCAACCAGAAAGCGACATAAGGGATTTTTCACCCCGTTAGAAACTCGGTTTCTAACGGGGTTCACGGGAAAGTATTTCTCTCAATAGTTTTTTTGTATGGTCTCAGCAAAAGATATTAAGGAACTTCGGGAAAAAACCGGCGCGGGCATTGCCGACGTTAAAAAAGCGCTTGAGGAGTCCAGCGGGGACGCGGCAAAAGCAGAGCTCTGGCTCGAGCGAAAACTCGGGAGTACTGCGATAAAAAAAGCAAGCCGGGAGACAAAGGCGGGAATCGTTGAGACATATCTTCATTCAAACGGACGCATCGGTTCCATGGTTGAGCTTTTTTGCGAAACGGATTTCGTCGCGCGAAACCCGGATTTCAAAGCGCTTGCCCACGATCTCGCGATGCACGTTGCCGCGATGAGTCCCCTCTATGTGTCGCTTGATTCCGTGCCCGTTCATGCGTGGGACGCGGAGAAAATCCGTTTTGAGGAAGAAGTCGCGAAAATGGATAAGCCGGAGAATATCAAAAACAATATTGTTTCGGGCAAACTCAAAACGTACTTCGGCGGCCTTTCTCTCCTATCCCAGCCGTTTGTAAAAGACGAGGA
>CAZVQM010000062.1:0-4673 GCA_964629265.1 uncultured Candidatus Saccharibacteria bacterium
CCGTGTATCGCGAGATCGGCGAGCCGGGCAAAGAATATCCGACGCGCGAGGAGCTCGCGAAAAAACGGGCGGAAGAAGGGGATAAAGAGGAAAAGAAAGTTAAAAAGTAAGATTAATTTTCAATTATCAATTTTCAATAAATTTTTAATTCTTCAATTTTCGGACATGTGAAGATTGAATTTTGGAATATCAATTGAAAATTGGTAATTGGAAATTGAAAATTTTTGTGAATAATCTCTCGAATCTTGAGAAGGATCTCGGCATATCGTTTATAAATAAGGACTACCTCCAGCAGGCGCTTACCCATCGTTCGTACCTGAACGAAAATCCGAATTCGCGCCTCGGCCAAAATGAGCGTCTCGAATTTCTCGGGGACGCGGTTTTGGAACTCGTCGTTACCGAGGCGCTCTACAGCGAATTTCCCGAAAAGCCCGAGGGGGAGCTCACGAGTTTTCGCGCGGCGCTCGTGAATTCAAAGATGCTTTCCGATGTTGGCGTCGCGCTCGGGCTGAACGATTTTCTCCTGCTTTCTCGAGGCGAGGCAAAGGACGTCGGCCGCGCGCGGCAGTTTATTCTTGCAAATGCGTTTGAGGCGCTCGTGGGCGCGATCTACCTCGACAAAGGATATGAGGCGGCGAAGGAATTCATCGTTCGGGTATTAATGCCGTACCTGAAGGATATTTTAGAAAAAAAACTTTATAAGGACTCGAAGTCCTTGTTTCAAGAGGAAGCACAAGATCGCGTCGGTATAACGCCGGCATACGAGGTGCTTGATGAATGGGGACCGGACCACGACAAGCATTTTGTCGTCGGTGTATATCTTGGGCAAGAGCTTGTCGCAAAGGGCGAGGGGCCGTCAAAGCAAATCGCAGAGGCCGAATCCGCCCGCGCGGGGCTTCACGAAAAAGGATGGCTCTGATGAGAAAATTCGAATATCGAAATCCGAAACGTGAAAGTGTTTTTCGTTATATCCGTCTATGCGATTAGCGAGTCCATTATGCTTTTGCGAAATTGCGGAGGCATAGTTTACAAATTTCCGAAGCGAGGAGGGAGGGAAACGGCGAGCGAACGTAGCCGAGGGTTCCCGCCTCCGAGCGAGGAAAATTTGTCTATGCCGCAGCTTTCAAGCAAAAGTATAATGGCGAGCCCTTATGTATCTTAAAAAACTCGAACTCTCCGGTTTCAAATCGTTTGCAAGACAAACGGTTCTTGAATTTCCGAGGGATATCACTGCTGTTGTCGGTCCGAACGGCTCCGGGAAGTCGAACATCAAAGAGGCGGTTCAGTGGGTCATGGGAGAGCAGTCGATGAAGTCCCTTCGCGGAAAAAAGGGAGAGGATTTGATTTGGAATGGATCTCCTCAAACGCCCCGCGTGGGAAAGGCATCGGTCGTGCTCCATTTCGACAATTCCGACGGCGCGTTCCCGATAGGATTTGACGAGGTTCGCATTGAACGCAAAATTTATCGAGACGGACTCAATGAGTATTCGATCAACCGCTCGCAGGTGCGACTCAAGGATGTTGTCGAGCTTATCGCGCGTATTGGCCTGGGCGAGACAAAGCACAATATCGTGGGTCAAGGCGAAGTCGACAGGATTTTACTGTCGAACCCGAAAGAACGAAAGGCGATGATCGAAGAGGCCCTGGGGCTTCGCGTATACCAGCTCAAAAAAAACGAGACCCTCCGCAAACTCGAACATACCGATGCGAATATATCTCAAGGCGAAGCGCTTGTCCGCGAAATCGCTCCACATCTCAAATTTTTAAAAATTCAGGCCGAGAAAGCGGAGAGGCGAGAAGAGGTTGCGACAGAACTTCGGGAATTTCAGAAAATATATTTTGTCAGGGAATCATCTGAGCTTGAGCGAGAGCGCGCGGCCGTTGAAAAGGAATCCGCGCCCCTGAAAGCGCGATTGGGGGACGTCCGTGATGCAATCGGGGCGCTCGAGGGCGAAATCGGAATCCAGGAGCAGAAACTAAAGGACGCAATGAGTTCTTCCGAAAACCGCGAGCTCCATGATCTTGAGAAGCGAAGGCGCGAGCGCGAGCGCGAGCTTGGGCGGCTCGAAGGCAAGCTCGAAGTGGAGCGCGAGCGAGCCAACGCCCCGAAGGTGCGCGCGGTCAATATGCCGCTTGTAGAGGGGAAAATACGGGCGTTTGCGGAAGCGGTGAAAAACGTAATTTCCGGCTCATCGGATTTTGAGTCGGTGCAAACGCGTCTTAGGGTAATCCTTGCGGATATCGAGAAGACCCTCGAGGAAATCCGCGAAGGGATTTCGGAAGAGGAGGCGGACGGCGGAGAGAATTTGGTCCTTCGGGATACTGAAGGGATGATTGAGTCAATGCGAAGCGAGATTTCGGCGCTCGGCGAGAGCATTGATGGGATTCAGTCCGAACGCGAGGAGGAGCGCAAAAGCTCGCGGGAGCTGCAAACGCGCCTTCGCGAGTTCGATTCGGCGCTTCGCGCAAAGCAAGACGAGGAGCGTGATCTTCTTTTGCATCTTGAGCGGATTAAGTTTTCCGAAGAGCGAATTCGGATTCGCGAGGGCGCGTTTGAACAAAACCTCCGCGAAGCGAATATGGGTGAGCGTGACCTCGCGGGCGTATCGTGCGAGGGATATGAAGCGATTGCCGTGGACGAGATTAAGCGAAAGATCGAGCGCTTTCGCGCGCGGCTTGAAGAGATCGGCGGGATAGATCCCGCGGTCGTCAAAGAATACCAGGATACGAATGCGCGGTATTCGTTTCTTGAGCGGGAGCTTGAGGACTTAAAACACGCGCATCAATCGCTTAAAACCCTCATTGAAGAACTTGAGGAGCATATCGAGAAGGATTTTAAGGAGGGTTTCGCAAAAATCAAAGACGAATTTCATAACTATTTTCGTATTATTTTCGGCGGAGGACGGGCCTCGTTGTCGATCGTTAAAATTCCCGTCCGCGGCATGACTCTGGAGGAAGCGGAAAAGGATTTTGATGAGGCGAGCGAGCGGCCAGAACTTCCCGATGGCGCGTACTACGAAGGAATCGAGATGGTCGTTGATTTGCCGCGAAAGCGCATCAAGGGCCTCTCCATGCTTTCCGGAGGTGAGCGCGCGCTTACGTCAATCGCGCTTTTATTTGCGATCACCGCGGTAAGCCCGCCGCCGTTTCTTATTTTGGACGAAACCGACGCCGCTCTGGACGAAGCAAATTCCCAGAGATACGCCGCAATTCTAAAAGAGCTTGCGAAAAAGACCCAGCTTATTATCGTGACCCATAACCGCGAAACCATGAAGTGCGCGGATGTTCTCTACGGCATCACGATGGGAGATGACGGCGTATCAAAAATTCTCTCGCTCAAGTTCGAGGAGGCGGAGGCGTATACAAATAGGTAGATTCTAAAATCAAAAACTCCGATATATCGGAGTTTTTGATTTCTCAAAAAATCATCAGAAGAATGGATTTTATTTTTGACTCAACGGAAGCGTGATCAGAAATTTCGTTCCTTTTCCGAGTTCGGAAGCAAAACTCACAGATCCGCCGTGTTTTTCAACGATTTTTTTCGTGATATAAAGGCCGATTCCCGTGCCGTCGGGCTGCGCCAAAAGCGCGTTTTGTGCGCGGTAGAATTTTCGGAAAATCCGGTCGCGGTCTTCTGCCGAGATGCCGATGCCGGTATCTTCGATTCTGATTTGTACGGATCCGTGTCCCGCTTGGAGCGTTACCGTAACCGACCCGTGGGGCGCATAGCGTATTGCGTTGTCAATGACGTTTTCGATCGCCATTCCGAGCTCTTCCTGTGCGCCGTGGAGGATGACCGGGGATTCGGGCGGATAGTAGACGAGTACTGTTTCCTTTTCGCGCGCGAATTCTTTTTCATCCTCCACGATCTTTGAAACGATTTCTCCGAGATCAATCTCTTTCCGTTCGAGGGCGCCGTCTCTCAAATCGAGCGTCCGCGCGCGGAGAATTGAGTTTACGATGCCGACGATGCGGTTTGTCGCGAAAAGTCCTTTTTGGAGCGCTTGGCGCGCGGCCTCCGACATTTCCTGCCCGATTGCATAGCCCAAAATCCATTTGATTTCGTTTAGCGGGGTACGCAATTGGTGCGACGTGACAGTGACGAAATCGGTTTTTTCCTGGTCGAGTTCGAGAAGTTCTCCGTATTTTTGTTTGAGTTCTTCGTTTTCATTCTGGAGCGAAAGCCCCCGCTTGATAATCATAAAAACGTAGAATGTGTATATTCCGACGAGGAGTAGCCAGAAAAGAACATTTGACGGCTCGTTTCCGGATGCGAATATCGAAACAACGGAGAGCACAAGAATCGTGAGCATCCCGACGATTACCGCGGCCATTGCCTCGAGGTCAAACGATCCGGAGACGATCGATTGTCTGCCGGGAAGCAATGCGACAAAAACAATGAGTCCCACGACCATGGTGCCGCCGACGGCGATGAGCGCGATATGGAACATGTTGAGCGATGGGAAAAAGCCCTCCGGAAGGGTCGTAAGTCCCGTATAGATGATTGCCGAGCCGAAGATAGCGAGGCGCGCGAGGCGTAGGATAAACCCAAGTATTTCCCGCGTTCTATTTTTCTCTTTGGTTTTGTGCTCTTCTGCGGCCGGATTCTCTGTTTGTTCCCCCATGCATCCATTATACGGATGAATGCGGATTTGGAAATATGAGGACAATGG
>CAZVQM010000063.1:0-4611 GCA_964629265.1 uncultured Candidatus Saccharibacteria bacterium
ATCTCCACGGCGTTGACCAGACGATAGACGAGATACTTCTCGTCGGAGGCGACGCAAATCTCTTCGGTATTGATACGTTCGTCGCAAGCGCCTTAAAAATTCCCGTCAGACAGGCGGATCCCTTCATAAACATCAAAAAGCTTTTTGACGCGTCGTTCCCCCCAATACCGAAAACGGAACTTTTGGCATTTGCAACGACAATCGGTTTGTCGCTCCGTGAAATTGAATGAATATGCTTACCACAAACCTCCTTCCCCAAGAAGATAAAAAAACAATTGAGCTTGTGAAGGCGGCGAAGCTCACCCGCGCTGCCGCGGTTTTCATCTGTGGATTCCTCGTCGCGAATGCGGTTCTCGTCCTCCCGACGCTCCTCCCCCTCTTGTTCGAACGGAAAGAACTTAAGCGCGAACTTGCAACCGGACAAGAAGCGCAGCAAAAATTTCAGGTCTCCGCGCGCTCGAAAGAACTGAAGGCGCTCGCGGCGACACTTAGGGAAATCAGAGTATATGCTTCCCAACCGCACTATCCGTCAAAAATATTAGACACGCTCGCAAACCATGGAAACGCCGCCATTTCCCTTGAGACAATCACGGTCACCCAAACCGGCGACGTACTGCTAAACGGAAAAGCTGACACGCGCAAAGCTCTCCTTGAGTTTGAGAGTACGCTCAGAAATTCCCCGTATCTTAACGACATCACATCTCCCCTCTCAAACATTATCCGCGAATCGAACATCAGCTTTTCCATCCAGGGAAATTTGAAGCCGGGTCTTATGGGAGAAAAATAAAACAAAAGCATGAGGAACACCCCGAGACAAAAATCCATCATCGCGATCGTGATTTCGTTTCTCCTCATTCCCGCGTCTATTGCGGCGACATGGTTTTTATACCGCGAGATGCAGGCGATAAAGACGGAAATCCAGACAATCCGCGGGGGAATCGCCTCGCTTGAAGCCGAGAACGGCGCGATCCGCGATTTCCAAGCCGTCCGTTCCCGACGCGCGGACGACATTGGACGGATCAATAAATTTTTTATCGAAAAAGACCGCCCGCTTGCCTTTATAGAGACGATTGAATCGCTCGGACGCATCACCCAAACCGCCCTCGCCATCGATGCGGGTGGCATGAGCAAAGAGTCCGACTATTTTACGTTCCGCTTCGCGATCGACGGCGATCGGGAAAATACGTTCAAATTTTTGTCGCTCCTTGAGCAGATACCGTATAATATTCTTATCAGTTCCTTCACGGTCAGTCCCACGGAAGGAGACCCACAAAATCCCGAAGCGCGGCGTACGCGCCTCTCGCTTACCATTAAAGCAAGAACGAGATAATCCATGAACCTGCCTAAGATATCGCTCCGCTTCGGAAAAAAGACCGTGAAAGGCCTGCCGAAATTTTCGCGCGAAGAATATATCCTGTGGAGCGCAGTCACGTTCGTCGTTGCCGCAGTAGCTCTTCTCGGATATGACGCATATATTTTCTACCAAGATATTATCGAGCGCGCGGCGGGTTTGCCGCCTGCGACTGCGCGTTCGAAATTTTCCGAGAGTGATATCGATGAGGTCATCATGCTTCTCGATGAGCGCAAGGAAAAATTCAACGAGATTTTGTTGAAAAACCAATAACAAAACAGGTATTCCAGTTATTGATTGACGTAAACCCCGCACTAAATTTCGACCGGTTTTGTGCCGCCTTAACGAAGCCGACGGGAAAACGTTTGATTCAAAAACAGTATGTTCACCTTTTCTCGATGGAACCGCCCGCGGCAGTCGAAATTTTAGTCGCGGGGTAAAAGCGTATGCTCGAAAAATTCGCGGACGCGGTTGTCAAACTCCGACGAGACCTCGCCATGAAGCCCCCGCTCCATGAAGTAGAATTCGGCGCGCGGATTATTTTTAAGCGAATCTTTCAGGCGCTCGGCGTGTGAGAACGGGATCTGGTCGTCTTCACGGCTGTGTGCCAAGAGAAGGGGAATGTTAAGCTCTTGCGCAGATTCAAACGGAGAGTCGCGAAGCACATTTTCATCGATAAAGAGCTTGGCCCACAGGATCATCAATTCAACCAACGGGTATTTGAGCGGTCCTAAAATTTTGTAGGTGTCGCGTCCGATGGAGCGGAGGTCGGTATGCGAGGCGTAGGCGGCAACAGCTTGGACGCGACTGTCCTCGGAAGCCGTCATGATTGCGATCGCGCCGCCGAGCGAGAACCCGAACACGCCGATTTTCTTGAATCCACGGCTTTCGAGAAAATCAATCGCGCGGCTCGCATCGCCGCGCTCTTTGAAACCGAGTGTCGAATACTTGCCGTCGCTCTCGCCGAAATAGCGAAGATCCATAAGCAGCACCGCGAATTTTTCATGCAGGACTTTGGCGAATGAGAGCATATCGGACTTATCCGCGCCGTTGCCGTGGAAGATGATGATCGCCGGCGCGTCTTGGCGCCTGCCGGCGTCGGGGATCAGCCATCCGGCGAGCGTAATTCCATCGGGCGCTGTGATTTCGATCTTATCAAAATTAAGTCCGTACGTTTCCGGGGTTGATTCGCTAATTATTTCCGGCGGCCGCGTAACAAGCCAAAAGCTCCAAAGGCTCACGAGGCCGAATCCAAACGCAAATGTGGCCGAATAGATGATTATTTTAGTCATCCTCGCTTTATATTTCCGTCCCCTAAAATTCAAAATAGATTCCCCCTTCTCCGCCAGCCGGCGGATTCGGACGGGCAAGCGAGCCAACCCCGGTAGTAGAACCTTCGGTTCACTACGGGACAGGTTTTTTTCATAAGCAATGATCGTTTTTGATATTATGTATGTATTATAAATCTTTCGGAGTAAGGCCTGTGTGTTTTGCGATGCGGCTAAGCATGCGCGGCCCAATTTCTTCTCGATCGTGGAACGCAAATGTAAAGTCCGGCCAGCCGATTCTCTTAAGTATTCGGTGAGACCCGCGTTGCCGTTTAATTTGCCAGCCGATAGAAATTAAGGCCTTGAGAACAAACGATGCCTTAGCGGCGCGCCATTCCATAATCAAATAGCCGACTAACCGGCGGGGGAGTATTGCCTTGTTCTACAGTATCCGCGAGTGTTCGAAGGGCAATAGCGTAGACCTTTTGCAGCGCTTCTTTTTTTGTAAGCCCATAGGTCATTACTCCCGGCAATTTCGGGATTTCAGCAATCCAGCGCCCATCATCCTCTCTATCAAACTCAACAGTAAAATAAGGCCTAACTTTTAACTTCTTATGAGTCATATTGCAAACTATAGCATAAAAGTATTACAAGTTGCAAAGGGCTATGCGACCGCAATATCAAAACGGCGTAATACGCCAAAAAGTTCGATGCGGAATCCGTACACCATACGGATTTTTTTAGTTAAAATTATCGCAGTATTCTTGAATTAGTCCGAACCCCAGTAGTAAAGCAGAGCTTACTATGGGGCACAGCGCATTTCGCTCTTCGAGCTACGGCGGACAAATAAGCCCGCCCCGTAAGTGGACGCGAAGCATTCTACTACTGGGTTTTTCTTTGCTTTGCACTCCGTAGCTTTAGCGAAGGATGTGACGGCATAAATTTTTAATGAATATTTATTCAATCACTTTGTTGTTGACGGATCAAGCGGGGCACAAAGATAAGGCAGAGTGGAAAAGTTACAATTAAGGCAACTATCCAATAAGATATAAATATAAATCCATCACCTACTCCTAACGAAGGAAAATATATCTGAATATTGTTATAAGAAGAGTCGAAATATACATTATCAAGAAAAATAGCGTAAAAATAAGTTTGCCCAACGATATTAACGATTACCGCAAGTAATGTACCGAAAATTCGCCTGTAAAGTTTAACTCTTTTCGCTAGATAAGCTCCCATACTTATTGATATAAAAAGAATTGCAGTAGTACCACCAATACTTAGGAGCGTCAGAGAGGTTAAAATGAATACCGATAACGATAACAAAAAGCTAATCACAATGAAACCAATAAAAGTTGAAATTAACACGAGCACGAAATTTGTTATAAAAATGCCCATATTATGTAATTTGTTGACTACTTATAAAATTTGTAAAAAAATCTTTCTCCTCTTCTATGATAAAGCTTCGGAAGAACACGCAAAATTAAAATATGGTTTGAGCCGATGTTTTTCTCCGAGTTCTTCTTGTGGTGAGCGGAGCCGCACCGCTGACAATTTTCCCGCCACCTATTTTATAATTTTGAAGGCGGGATTGCGTTTTGTAACTTCGCTTCGCTCAGACAAAACGGGAACAAGTTTTTCTTTGGCGGCAAATTCTTGTTCTTTCAAAAATTAACGAGATGAGGAAACGGGACAACCAGTTGGAATTACGCCTATCTTTTTGGGATTTTTCAACTTAAGTTCAGACCCTGCCCATTCGTAAGATACAACGTCATTTCCGTTGGTAACAATTATATTATTTGTTTTATTGTTGCTAGCTTTCTGAAATAGCCGGGGGTTGCTCAATCCGTTTAACAAAGGAATCTTCTCGTTTAGTTGCTCGCTGTGAGCAAAATAGATTTCCCCAACATTAAGATCGCTGTATATTAAACCACCGGGCGGGTAGACATAAGTAATAACTTCAGGTTGTCCGAGTCCTAATTCATTCCA
>CAZVQM010000064.1:0-2367 GCA_964629265.1 uncultured Candidatus Saccharibacteria bacterium
CCCTTGAAATGCTTGGAAATTTGATGGCGCGAACCGAGACGCAGCCAAAACTCCTTGAGTCCCGCCCGGTGAAAAAATCATTGCTCCTCGTCGTAACCGCTGACAAAGGCCTTGCGGGCGCGTTTAACTCAAACGTTCTTAAGGCGGCCGAGTCCTGGATCCGCGCGAAAGAAACCGATAATCGTCCCTATACGCTTATCGCCGTCGGGAAAAAAGCAAAGGAATACTGCGAGCGTAGGAAAAAGCCGATGCAAGAGCATTTTCTCAAATTCGGCGACTACGCGCACCTTGACGAAACGCTTCCGGTTGCGGAAACCGTAATCCAGGGATTTGTCCTCGGCGCATGGGACGAGGCAGACGCCGCCTACACCCATTTTCGAACAACGCTCAAACAAGAAACGGTTTTAAAAAAGATTCTTCCGGTGACCAAAGAGGGGATCGAAGAAATTGTGCGCGCGATCGTGCCGGAATACGGAAAATTTTCGGAAATTGAAAGTGGAAATCACCCCCAACTCCGCTATTCATACGAATACATATTCGAGCCCTCACCCGAAGCAATTCTCAATGATTTGGTCCCCCAGCTTCTCCGCATGCAGATCCACCACATAATCCTCGAATCAAACGCGTCCGAACACTCGGCGCGCATGGTCGCGATGAAGTCGGCGTCGGATAACGCGCGGGATCTCATGGGCGAGCTTACGCTTGAATTTAATAAATCCCGGCAGGCATCGATTACGCGCGAGCTTACGGAGATCACCGCAGGCAGAGAAGCATTAGAGAATTAACTGCCATGGAAAAACTCTCGTTGAAACAACTTACTGAAATAATTCTCGAACAGGCGAAACAAAAAGGTTTTGGAGTGAAGCCGGAAGAAATCAATGTGGCTGAAAAAATTGCACTTATTCATTCTGAAATTTCAGAAGCATACGAAGCGTATCGACACAAAAATATTGACGGAAAAGACGGATTCAAAGAAGAGCTCGGCGATGCCCTCACAAGAATTCTCCATCTCGCAGGTATTTTTGATATAAATATTGAAGAGGAAGTATTAAAAAAACTTACTGATAATAAAAATCGCCAGTGGAACTGGGATAAAATGAACGAATCTCATTCATAACGGGTATGCATAAAGGAACAATCGCACAAATCATAGGACCGGTCGTCGACGTTGAATTTGAGGAAGGGAAACTTCCGCGGATTTTTGAAGCGCTCACCACCGAGCGAGGCGCCGACGATACTGTCACGCTTGAAGTTGCAAAGCATATCGGCGGCGGGCGCGTCAGGGCAATCGCGCTTTCCTCAACCGACGGGCTTACGCGTGGGATGGAAGTTAGCGCAACGGGCGAAGAAATTTCAGTTCCGGTCGGCAAGGAAACGCTTGGGCGCATATTTAATGTCCTTGGCGCGCCGATCGACCGCAAGGACGCCAATCAGTTTCCTAAGCGCTGGAACATTCATCGCGAAGCGCCTTCGTTTGTTGACCGCACGACAAATACAGAGGTCTTTGAAACCGGCATCAAGGTGATTGACCTTCTTGCGCCGTTCGTGAAAGGAGGAAAAGTCGGCCTTTTCGGAGGCGCGGGCGTGGGAAAAACCGTTCTCTTGATGGAGTTAATCAGAAACGTCGCGGAAGAGTCCGGCGGGGTTTCGATTTTTGCCGGAGTGGGGGAGCGCACGCGCGAAGGAAACGATTTGTATCGCGAAATGCAGGAATCCGGGGTTATTGAAAAAACCGCTCTTGTATTCGGACAAATGAACGAGGTTCCGGGCGCGCGGCTCCGGACGCCGCTTGCCGCGCTCACCATGGCAGAATACTTCCGCGACGAAGAATCAAAAGACGTTCTCCTTTTCATTGATAATATCTTCCGCTTTTCGCAGGCGGGCTCCGAGGTATCCGCGCTTTTGGGACGCATGCCGTCCGCCGTGGGATACCAGCCGACGCTTGCAACAGAAATGGGCGAGCTCCAGGAACGCATAACGTCAACGAAAAAAGGTTCCATCACGTCGGTTCAGGCAATCTATGTCCCGGCTGATGACATCACGGATCCCGCACCCGCGACAACGTTCAGCCATCTCGATTCCACAATCGTATTATCGCGCGCGCTTACGGAACTTGGAATTTACCCCGCGGTAGATCCGCTTGCATCCGGATCTGTTGCGCTAGACCCGAAAATCGTCGGTGAGGAGCACTACCGAGCTGCGCGTGCAGTGCAGAAAACCCTCCAGCGCTATTCAGAGCTCCAAGACATCATCAATATCCTCGGCATGGAAGAGCTCTCGGAAGACGATAAACTCATTGTGTCGCGCGCGAGAAAAATCCAGCGATTCTTGTCCCAGCCCTTTTTCGTCGCGGAGACATTTGTCGGC
>CAZVQM010000064.1:2467-4543 GCA_964629265.1 uncultured Candidatus Saccharibacteria bacterium
AAAAATCCAGCGATTCTTGTCCCAGCCCTTTTTCGTCGCGGAGACATTTGTCGGCCGGCCGGGAAAGTTCGTGAAGCTTTCTGACACCATCCGGGGATTTAACGAAATTCTTGCGGGCGCGCACGACCAAAAATCCGAAGACGCATTTTATATGAAGGGAGGGATTGAGGATATAACCGAATAATACCCGATCATTCTTATATCCTTGAGAATATGAGAATGACGTATCGGGACTTTATGAATATGAAACTCGGGGTCTACACAATCGAAAAAACGCTTTTCGACGGCGAAGCGGAAAAAATCATCGCCGAAACCTCGACGGGCGAAATCACGGTTCTTGACGGCCACGTTCCGCTTGTCTCCGAGCTCACCCGGGGCGAGATTCGCATCCTCGACCCGGAAAAGCGCGAAACGCGCCTCCCCATACAGGCGGGCTTCATCGAAGTCAGGCCGGAAAACAAAACCGTTATTCTCGCGGAACAAAAATCCGCCTCTTGATTTTTTCCGAAATACGTGCATTATTGTGTACGGCTCTCTCAAGGAGGAATGAACCGTGCACATAAAAAGCCCGACAGTCGCATATACACCACCAGAGGGAACACATCGAATCTTTACATGGCATGCCAACAGAGACGAGTATACCGCAGAAGCTTTTACCGTTCGCTGTTTTGACGATCGGTTTCAACGAACCTTTAAGAAAGGATTGAAGGGAATGGGGATTACGCGCATTGATCCTTTTTCCTGCGCCGGGGGCGCGCGTGTGTTCGCATCCCCTCGGATAGACTCCGATCGCGACTTTGCCCTTCGAGAACTCGGGGCTTCAATCCAATTCCACCGAACTCCCCGGGTCATGCTTTTCAACCACCACGACTGCGCCGCATACGGCGGAAGTGGCCGCTTCAAAGACAGCATAGAAGAAGAAATCGCATTCCATAGAGAAGAACTGTTGAAGGCCCGCGCGATAATCCTTACGGTATTCCCGCTGCTTACAGTCGACCTCTATTTTATTGACTGCGCAGGAATTCTTGAAATTATCCAACCGCCCCAATAGTATCCGCTCCTCGAGCGGATTTTTTCGTTTCGTGAGATGCGCTACAATAAAACAATTATGCGCATCATCGCCCATATAGACATGGACGCATTCTTTGCGGCGGTTGAAGAGCGGGACCACGAGTGGCTTCGCGGAAAGCCGATCGTTGTAGGAGCTGACCCGAGGGAGGGGAGAGGACGGGGCGTAGTATCCACCGCAAATTACAAAGCCCGTGAATACGGCATTCGTTCCGCACTCCCGATATCAAAAGCATGGGAACTCTCTGAGGCCGCAAAGAGAAAAGGGCTTGAGCCGGCTGTTTTTTTGTTCACCAATTTTGCCGAATACGAAAAGACGTCCGCACGGATTATGAAAATTCTTAAAACATTTTCAAACGTCGTCGAACAAGCAAGTATTGATGAAGCATACTTTGAAATTAAAAATTCGAAATCCCT
The DNA here is from genome assembly GCA_964629265.1 of uncultured Candidatus Saccharibacteria bacterium. Taxonomy (GTDB): domain Bacteria; phylum Patescibacteriota; class Minisyncoccia; order Sungbacterales; family HO2-52-23; genus 2-01-FULL-50-25. The sequence continues at coordinate 3,953 of CAZVQM010000064.1, forward strand.
AGACCGTACGCCAACGGCGGGGCAGGCAGAAATTCGAAATCCGAAACACGCATGGGGAACTGCCGCAAAAACAGCAAAGAGCATAAAAGAAGAAATACGAAAGAAAGAAAAACTTACGTGTTCAATCGGCATTGGGCCGAATAAGCTTATTGCAAAAATCGCGTCCGACTTCAAAAAGCCGGACGGCCTCACGATCATAACGGAGGAAGAAAAAGAATTATTCCTCGAGCCGCTGCCCGTGCGGAAAATTCCCGGAATCGGACCGAAAACAGAACTGCTTCTTAAACGAATGAACATTGCGACGGTGCGCGATCTCAAAGGATTTGCGGAATCCGAACTTTCCGAGCTCATGGGAAAGTGGGGGAAGGAATTATACCGGAAAGTCCGCGGTATTGACGATTCGCCGCTTGAAACCTTTTATGAATCAAAGTCAATCGGAGAACAGGAGACATTTGATGAAGACACGCGCTCTCCCAACATTCTCATTGCAAAATTAAACGAGATGTCCGAACGAATCTTACAGCGCATGGAGCGCGAGGGATTTATTGGGTTTCGGACGATTGCAATCACGGTCCGCTTTGCCGGATTTGA
>CAZVQM010000065.1:0-4512 GCA_964629265.1 uncultured Candidatus Saccharibacteria bacterium
CCTATACCGTTACAGTAACCGATTCCGCATCAAGAACTTCGCAGTGCAGTGTGAACGTAAGCGCGGGGGCTGGGAGCTGTACCCTGACCGTTCCTTCCGTGGCGGCCGGGAGTCCTGTTACCGCTACGTGGAGTTCAAATCTCGGCACGGTCACGTCAAACTCTTACACCTGCACCGTGAATCCTCTTGGTAGCGGTCCTTTGCCGTTACTCGCAAACGGCAATCAGCCCTTTACTATGCCGTCAACCGCACAGACCTGTACCCTTAATATGGCGGACAGCAGTGGAAAGATCGCGACCTGCAATGCCCCTGTGACGCCGTTGGTGGTGGGAAGTCCCGTCTGTTCTCCCGCATCATCAAATATCACTCAAGGCGGGAGTGTTTCGTTCACTGCGTCAGGAGGTTCAGGCGGGTATACATGGACTGCTCCCACAGCGTCTCCCGCCTCGGGAAGTGGTTCGCCATTCAATCCAAGCTTCCCTACTGTGGGGAACAACCAGCAGGTAACGTTAAGGGATTCAAACAACAATACGAATGTTTGTAGCGTGAATGTGAGTCCAGCCGCAGGAGGAGCGGGTCCTACTCTTTCCGTAACTCCTTCATGCGACGGGGCAATCTCTCGTCTTGGTTTATCATGGACTCCCTACGCGGGCGCTACGCAGTATAACATTCGTAAATGCGCTGGTTCTTCCTGTACAAGCTATGCCAGTGCGGTTGGTTATTTCGGTGATGCTTCATGGGTGAGTGTCGGAAATGTTGGAGCTGTAACATCATATTTTGATACTGCGGTATCTGCCGGCCAGACATGGAGTTATGTGATAAACACATGGGATGGCGACTGGGGTAATCCTCCTTCAAACATTAGTTTTGCAACTGCGCTAAGTTGTGGAGGAGGTCCGGTCCCCGACTACATCGCTGTATGGGACGGGAGCTCTGCGACTCCTCCTAATGGTTTTGTCAGTCAGCCGTACACATTTTCGGGGCATGTAACAAATCAGGGCAATCTTGGAACATTGATTGGCACCCAAGCAAGTTTTTGCGCGTTTCCTTTAGCGACTTTTTCCCTTTGGTGGACTACGACGAATGCGGGCGAGTCAGATCCTTGCTACGCCAATTTATATAAATTCAGTGATCGGGCGGTACCTTCTCTTGCAACAGGAGCGTCATCGCCGCCCTTTACGTCAGATACATGGATTCCGACTTTTGCCGATCTGTATGTGGGAGTTTTGTGCGCTGATTCGACAAATCAAATCAATGAGGTAGGAGCAGAAAACAACAATTGTACCTACACGAACGCATTTACTATTTCGGTTGGCGCAGGAGGAGGGGTTGATCTTCAAACGACCGGTATAACCCCTGCAAATAGCACTGTCACTCAAGGGACGCCGGTCCAATTTACTGCAACAGTTCGGAATAATGGTTCAAGTCCATCAGACGAATTCGACGAGACGTTTGCGATTGATTACAATAACGATCAATTTCCGCTTTACAACGCGAATATCGGCTCAAGGATAACAATACCAGGTGGACTTGCCGCGACCGGGCAGACAACGGTAATTTCAAATACGTGGACCGCGACTTGTCCTTCGGGAGGGCCCCCGTGTACGCACCGCGTCTGGGGTATTGCAGATATCATGAATGCTGTTATTGAATCTGACGAATCAAATAATCGAGAGTCAACGCTGATTACCGTTTCTGCTGTACCGATGGCATACCTTAATGTCTATCGAGTTGGTGATGATCTTGCGCTTTCAAGTGCGCCGTCTGGTACGTGGGCGGACTATACTCCTTGGCCACCAGCCACACAAGCAAATCCAGCGAATTTGAGTTCTGTGAGTGCGGGGAATGGCGCACTTTCAATAACCAATGTCCCCGGATATACAATCACAAGACGATTCTGTGGGCATGCCGTTGGTGGATCGTGTACATTTCCGGTGGCATTTACTGGTGGGTTAACGTGTAATCCGAGTTGGTGTTTTGATCCAAGTGTCGGGGCACCATTGAGTTGGGTTATTGAATATCAGTTTCGATATTCGCCAATCCCGGTAACCCTTTCCGTGAATCTCACTGCAAGCCCCAATAGCCAGCCCGCGCCGCTCAACACGAATCTGACCGCAACCGTATCCGGATCAGCCTTAGGAACCATGAATTACACGTTCTGGTGGAATTGCACGGATACGAGCAGTGATGTGTCATATGTAAGCCAGTCCTCTGTGTGCGGCGATCCGACCAATCCCGCAATCGGAGCGAAATTTAACGGCGAAGCGGCTACTTCTAAATCCGTGAGCCATACATATCTTCAAAATGCGACCGCAAAAGTCATTGTTGAACGAGGTGTTGCGCCGGCAGCGCAAGACCAAGAGGCGATTATTGTTTCTCTTGTTGCCGCCTGTTCCGTTGCGCCTCCGAGCGCGTCTGTTGGGAATCCGGTGACGTGGAATTCAAGCGCAACCGGAGGAGACGGAAATTATCTTTTCTCGTGGTCCGGTTCCGACGGATTGAGTTGTTCCGGCCAGCCGTCGCCATTTTGTTATGCTGTCACGAAGGTCTATTCATCGACTGGATCGAAGAACGGAACGGTTAGCGTGACTTCCGCGAGTCAAAGCGACACCAAGTCATGCGGTACCGCTAACATAACTCCGGGAACGAGTATTGGCGCAACTCCCCCGTCAATTCTTCCGAGCGGGTCCTCGATTCTTTCCTGGGATAGCACGGGTTTTGGCAATAGCGACTGCACCATTGATCAAGGAATCGGCGCGGTGACCGCGGATGGGACCAAATCGGTTTCTCCGATTGTGGGAACGATGTATACTATTACGTGTAATAACGGCATAAATTCAGATTCGGCTTCCGCGGTGGTGAATGTCGCCGGCACTCCGACAATTAAAGAAGTCCCGCCGCAATAATGCATTTGCGGATTCGGAGCACAATTCTTGAGAATTCCCTGATCAAGTCGCCTTATTTGCGCATCGGAACACTATACAGCTAATTTTTCTAATCAGATTCTATGGATTCTACGAAGAAAAATATTCTTGTTCTATGTATCATCCTTTTTCTTGGTGCGATTCTCTTTCTTGTATTTAGAGGAGGCGATGGTAGATCGCTTGAGAAGATAGTTGGAGAAACAAAACAAATTTCAATCCAAGAATTGGGAATTACATTTCTGATTCCTACGGATTGGGAAGAAAAGATGAAAACAGGGGGTGCTGTGGGAGCATTTTTTTCCGCACAAAGTCCTGGTTTCAGCGCTTTGATGTTGACAAGAGATGACGGAAAACCGAAGTTTCAATATGCAAATGGCGCGATACTCAACATTGATGCCCGAGAGGGCACGCCGGAAGACGTGAAAAAACCGCCACGCGTACGCACGGAGGAGCAGATATCACTCGGCGGAATACAGGGGATCTATTATATACTTGATCCCGGAGATACGATTGAGAACGCGAGTCTCTATGCGTTTTCTTTTTCGTCGAATGGAAGGAATTTTATGGCGAGCTTCGGTAAGAGTAATGATTATGAGAAAGGGGAGGATATTTTTCGCGCGATTCTTTCCACCATTCGTTTTCAGAAATAAGATTTTTTTGCTGAATGTGTGTATAAATCATAAAACGCTCCGCAGTGCGGAGCGTTTTATGATTTATCGCGGTATATATATTATCCGAGAAGTCATTTTTCTATTGTTCCGCAGAGAGCGCCCGTATATATTTCTTCTCTGGAGCGGCCGATCCGTATGGAAAGCGGTAGTTCGGCTTTAAGGGTTTCGGCCGGCACGTCAAGAATCGTTTGAGATTCGCCGCTCGTAACGTCGTTTAGGCGGTAGCGCGCGCTGTCCCGCGGAGGAGAGTTGCAATCTCCGTCCTGAATATACGCGGGCTGGATTTGATCAGGAGCCCCCGGACTCAAGGTGAGAATGATTTTTATTTTGCCTTTTTCTTCATATATTGCCGCGTTTCCGCGCTGACCGGAGAAGTTTTCTGATTCCAGCGCAATCGTCCAGAGAGGCCGCTCCTGATACACAGAGGATTCTGGCGCAGAAAAATAGAATAGCAGGAAAACGCCTGCCGCGATGAGAATAAGGACTAAAATATTTTTTGCGTACGTCATATGTTTTCTTACCGCGCATTCATACGCATTTTCGATGCGGACTCATAAGATGATAGAAGCGAGTATAATCCATTATATTTGATTTGCATTGATAAGAAAAGAGATGATTTTCAACATCTCAGGCGCGCCTCTGTTTCGGGAAGCGCGGTTTTGCCGGCTCTTTTCAAGAAGTTCCCAAACTGCGATAATGAGATTGGTGAATAAAAAAATCGCTGTACCGCTTCTGATTTTGTTTTTCGGGATTCTTGTTTCCGGCGTTTTGACGTTTTCCGGTTTCAGCGTTTCCGAGCCAATTGCCGACGCAGAATCCCCACAATGGACCCAGGAAAGCGGAGCAGGCATTACAGTGCCTGCGTGCGGCTCTACCACTGCGTGCGGAGCTCCCGGGCAAAATGTCGTATGCACAAC
>CAZVQM010000066.1:0-4484 GCA_964629265.1 uncultured Candidatus Saccharibacteria bacterium
CGTCAACTAATAGAATCCTTTTTTTGAGCGTCGTTCTCACCACGTTCCATATATAGTGGAGGATGATGTACATTCCGACCGCGCGAAGCTCATCCTCCATGTCGCGAACAGAAAAAACAACCAAACGGTTATTTATTTGAATGTTCGTCGGCTGGTTCAAAAAACCCGACCATGTTCCGGTTGTGTATTTTTTGAGTCGGACCGCAAGCTCTTCCCCGCCGGCCGTGTTTGCGAGAATGAGTTCAAGGTCGGAGAGTGTCGGCGTCGTGATTTGCGAAAAATCAGAGTCGGGCGTGATATCTTTGGACGCGTATGTCTCGGTTATCGCTTGGTCGAGAATCGCGTCTTCTTCCGGAGAGATTCCCCCAAGCATGATTCGGAAAAGGCCGATTAAGTTCACGATATTTGAGCGTAAAACATCCGCGGGCGATTCGTCCTCGCGCGGGATAGGAAGATCAAACGGGTTTATGTGGTTTTTTGATGAGAGCGATATGTTGATGTAGGAGCCCCCAACAACCTCCGAGAGATATTCGTACTCCCGTTCGGGATCGATCGCGATTACATCAATTCCCCACATGAGTGAGCGCAAAATTTCGAGTTTCGCGAAATAGCTTTTTCCGCCGCCCGAGACGCCAAATACAACCGAGTTCGCATTTGGAAGTGAAAACCGATCAAAAAGAATCAAACTGTTGTTGTGGCTGTTGACGCCGTAGAGGATCCCTTTGTTTGACGTGAGATCAAACGATACGAATGGAAATGTGGATGAAACCGGTGACGAGTTAAGATAGTTGTGGATTCCCAGGCGGTCTGCGGCAAGAGGCATAACGGACTGGAATCCCTCAAGCTGTTGGAAAAGCGCGGTTTTCGTGTACACGAGCCGCGACTCAAGAACGGATTTTATTTCTGCCTCGGTTTTGTTGAGATCGTCCTCGGATTTTCCGTACATCGTAATATAGAGGCCGAAGGAAAAGAGTCGCTCCTGTGCTTGTTGGAGTTTGTCGCGAAGCTCTTCAAGGTTTCGGTATGCGGCGTCGAGCATTGGGTCGCGTACCAAGCCGCGCGCCTCGCGGTCGGAAATTTGGGACTGGACTTCAGCGGTTTTTCGCCTGAGTGTTCGCATGATGGTCGCCGTGTCAACCGGGTGGATATGCATCGAAATATCAAAAAGCTTGTCCATGTTGATGATGGGGCTAAACCACCCGGTGTGGAGGTAGCGGGGATAGGAGAAGACGAAAATGGTACGCGCGAATTTTTCGCCGATCCGGATGAACGTCGGGCTCACCTCAAGAGCCGAGGGCGCGAGTATGTCTTGGAGCCCGAGTCCCTCGCCGCGCGCGAGATCCGTCGGAAGAAGCGAAAGAACATCATCGTCTTTTTTTGTTTTTTTCCCGAAAAACAGCACCATACCCGGTAGTAGACTTCGGCCGTCCCGACGTATCGTCGGGACAAAACCGTCAAGAATTAATGCTCAATAAATAATGTCTGCTCTATTGCACCTGATAGTAATGATAAACCACTTTTAAGCCGAAGTGTTACTACCGGGCATAAAATTATTCAACGATTGAAGCGGATTTTTCAAATTCCGTCGGGTTATAGAGGCCGTAGAAAAGCTCGACGAGCTCCTCCGTGTTTAGGGGGGCGGATCTTACGCCGAATGACTTGAGCCCTTCAATCACCGTGTCAACGCGTTGCCAGAGCTGGAGCTTGTGCTCTTCGAAAGATGCATCCGCCCGCCCTCCTTTTTTCTCGTTCCCCCCGAGTCCGATGGCCGCGAGCACGCTTCCGATAACGCCTTTTTGTTCAATCACCGACACGCTGTGCGAGATCACCGCGTAAAACGTTTTTGACATGATATTTGCGGATCCGACAAGCGTCTGGATAAACTCGATATACTCTCCGATTTGAATTTTGACGTATTCGTTGTCTTCTTCCTTTTGGTGGCTTTTCAGCGTTTCAATGTAGGGCGCGATGTTCAGGAGCCGCGAAAGCGTCACGATCTGAAGCGGGAAATCAAGCGAGTTCAAAAAATTTTGATATTGGTACGTTATTGCATCTTGCTCATCCGCGGATTTGAGCGCGAAGTTGAGGGACGAGCACATGAGGATAAGGCGAAATCCTCCGTCTTTCATTATGACGATGTCGTCTCGAATCGCGTCTATGGTGAGGAATTGTTGCGCGGAAGCCGCTTGTACTGCCATAGGGGTGGGTTAGGGTTTCACTTTTAAAATATCATCGCGGAGTTTCGTGTCTAGGGTCCAGGAAAGCTCGGACAAGCGCGAGTGGGAAAGCTTGGGCGATTTTTTAATGATTGTCTCGGCATCCGGCGGAACAACAAGCTCCGCCTCATCGGCTGCTGTTTTGGCCGCGCGCTTCCAGACAAAAACCCGCGGCCGGATAAAAAAGAAAAGCGCATTCATGACGAATGTTGGGACGGGCCGGCCGTCTATCTTCCCCCACGCGAGCGCTGCCGCCGAGGCGCCAACGAGAAATGAGAGAAAAAGCGCGAGAAATCCGGCGAAAGAGAAAAAAATAATAACGATTAAAATAATCCCCGTCGCGACGTAGACGAATTGTTTTGCGGTGAGAAACCCTCCGATAATTTTATCCTCAACAGTAATGAATTGTGGAACCTGGAAGCGTTGCATGGCGGTTGGAGATGTGCGAAATGTTTGAAGTGCTAGAGATGAATCCATACCTAAAATTCGAACTACGTGAGTTTCTCCCAGTGCGGGTCTGGCGGCGCCGGGGGGCGGGGCGCGTCGTCCCGGAGATCAATCGGCGGAATTTTCGGATTGACGTAGGGCGGCTCGCCCCTCTTTACTTGGAAAGGAGGTTCTGTGCCCCGGGGATCGGAAACGGTATCGCGTTTTTGCTGCAATTCTTTTTCCTGCGGCATGACTGTTTCTCGATAGGGGTCGGTGTCCTGCGGGGGAAAGGTGGGACGCCGGGGCGTGAATACTCGCGGTTCGTGCGGCAGAGTCGGTTTTTCCGGTGCCGGGCGCGATGGTTCACGCGGTAGTTCCTGAGCAGGAATTTGCGGAGAAAAAATACTTATTGGTGCTCGTGGTACTGTCGGAGCCGCCGGCTTTGGTGATGATAAAGATGTTTCAGAAGAAACGGCATTTTTTGGCATTTGTGGTCTTTGTTGCGGCGGATACGGAGGGTTTGGTGCTGGCGGCGGAGCAGACGGCGCTTGGCGGGGCGGCAACGGCCGTGGTTCGGCGGGTGTTATAGCCGGAGGTGGGGGGTTTGCTTGCGTAGAGGCAGGCGGCGGCGAAGGCGGGGCAGGACGGGGCGTTGGCTCTGTCTGTTGCACAACGGGACGCGGCGGAATCACAAGCGTCGCCGGTTTTTGCGGTTCGGCTTGCGGCGCGACCGGCGGCGGTTTTGCATTGAACGCGTTTTCATTCAATTCAAATCCATACAGGTGTTTAAGTTCCGTCGCGAGCGGTTTTAAAACGCTTTGGTATATATCCTGGACGAGTTTTCTTGCATCATCGGTCTTTATCCCGAGGCGATCCGAGAGGCGCGACGTAAATTCCTCTGGGCGCGCAAGCCCCAAAATAATATATCCAATCTCGCCGGAAACATTGGAAATTTTTCTTCCGGTAATACTATATTTTGCCGATATCGCCACTATCACCTCGGCAATATCCGCGCTATAAATAGCTTCCCTCAGGGGTTGTGTCAGGCGCGAGGCGCTGTCCGATATTTCTTTGTCGGTAAATGTTTTCATGGGTGATTACCAATGTCTTGGAGTGTTCCATCCGAGCTGTTGGCCGATTCCGTTTGCTATTGTTCCGTCGAAGTAAAGAGTAAGTTGATTAGTTTTTGTCGTGCCAAGCCGGTTTTTGAGGTCTTGTACTTCTGCCGCACTTAAACGATCAAGATGCGTCATCATGTTTTGCATGAGGCGCTGGTTGTTTTCTGCGATTTTGCTTAGCTCTTTCGGCGACGAAGTTTTTAGTATTGACTCAATAAGCGCGCCAGCGTGCGGGTTCATCGCGAGGTTGTGCGATTCATCAGAAATCTTTGTTTTGTCGATTTTTGCAACCGCTTTTTCTATGGCTTCCAGTTCTGAAAGCGCCCCCCGATTCAATACTGCAAGCGACGGATCGTATTTCAAGAACGAGTCGCCCATACCAACACGGTTCGCCATGCGGTATGCGGTTTCTTCGTGCCCTCGAATCTCGGAGAGTTTTTCTTTCTCAGCAAGAAGCACTGCCGCGGCTGTCTTGTCAAAACGATCTGACGATGCATTCGTATACACTTGTGAAAGTTGCGTCGGCGAGGCGCGTTTAAGTTCATCCTTCCGTTTCTCAATCTCTTTTTGGTCTCTATCGATCGGGACCTCCATTGCCCTTTGGATTCGGCGTCCAACAATGGGGATTCTTCTTGCGCGAAGCGCCCAATCTTGTGCGGTCTCTGGATGTGTAGCAATCGCCGCTCCCGCGCCTCTCATCGCAAGCCCTGCGGCTCCTCCC
>CAZVQM010000067.1:0-4474 GCA_964629265.1 uncultured Candidatus Saccharibacteria bacterium
AAATCTATTTTCAGGGATTCGAGGAATTCGTTCGGATTCTCAAATTCTTTTTGCCAGTCGCGCAACTGCTCGATCCATGCCGCCTGCTTTTGATGGGCAAAGGAATGTCTGCCCTTTTTGATCGCGTCGGGTTCGCGTTTTTTGAATTCGGTGTAGGCCCAGTGGGCCGCGATTCCGGATTCCGCCTCTTCGTGCATTTCAGGAGTTCGCATTTGGATTTCTACGGGTTTGCCCTCCGGACCGAAAACAGTCGTATGGAGCGATCTATAGCCGTTCGGCTTCGGAAGCGCGATGTAATCCTTTATTTTTCCGGGCATCGGCGGCCAGAGTTTATGAACTACGCCTAATGTTCCGTAACATGCCTCGATCGAGGGTACTATGACGCGAAGCGCGATGATATCCGTAATTTTCCCGATGTCCATGTCATACTTCAAAAGTTTTTTATAGAGCGAGTATTTGTGCTTCGCTCGTGCGTGTATGTCAATCACTCGGATATTCTCTTTTTTCAGTTCTTCTTCGAGGAGCGGTTTTACGTTTTGGATGTAGCGGTCGAGATCGGCGTAGCGCTCTCGGGCGTTTTGGGTAAGCCATTCAAATTCAGCCGGGTAGATGTAGGGAAACGCGAGGTCTTCGAGATCCCCGGAAAGTTCGGTCATTCCGAGGCGATACGCCAGAGAGGCATAAATTTCGATGGTCTCAAGCGCAATGCGTTTTTGTTTTTCCGGCGGGAGGAACGAAAGTGTTTCCATGTTGTGGACCCGATCGGCGAGTTTCAAAATGACGATTCGGATGTCTTCCGCAATCGCGAGAAACATTTTTCGCAAGCTTTCTGCGGTTCGCTCGCTCCCTTTATATTTTATTTTGTTGAGCTTGGTGACGCCTTCGACTATGAACGCGATTTCATTGCCAAATTCTTTTTGTATGTCTGTGACCGTGTATTTCGTATCTTCGCAGACGTCGTGCAAGAATGCGGCGGCGATTGCAGGCGCGTCAAGACGCATTTCAACAAGCCGTTCGGCGGTCGCAAGCGGGTGCGAGATATACGCTTCGCCGGATTTCCGCTTCTGCCCTTCGTGGGCACGCGCGGCAAACTCGTACGCGCGGCGAAGAAGTGCGATTTCATCGTCCGTGTGCTCCGATTTCAATTTTTCGAAAAGTTCCTTGACCCCGTTAGAGAGAAACGGAGGATGTTCCTCCTGTAAAAATTTGTTATTTTTGAGGATGGGCATAAGAATAATAATATTACTGTCGGTGTTTCTCTCTAACGGGGTTGACTCCCATGGTGCGGATATTGTAATCTGAGTTAGAACTTTCTTCAAACGGAGGGAGATATGTCAGATCAGGTGTGGTGTGGAGAACATGATCCAAACCTAGGGACAACAGAAACCGCCAAGTGCTTAGAGCATCCCGACGCGCCTCTTCACGAACTCCATAGTAAATTTCTTGAGAGAGAATTTGGTATTGTCGCTCTCTTTTATTGTCCGATCGGGTGGTGTCTTTATGCAACTCCGGTGTTTTTTGAGAAAGATATGGCAATCGATCTTCATAGGGATGCTTTCGGATTACTTTTATCTTCATCAGTTGACTCGGTTGGAGGCAAGGAGATTGCACGTCTAGTCGCCGATTCGCTGCTTGATTGTATGACGATGAACACCATGCGTACAGAAGTTCTTCGGCGTAAGATAGAGTTATCTCAGTCGACTTGAAGGTCAGTATGGTAAAAAGCGCCTTGCGGCGCTCTTTTCTATTCCTCCTTTTTTATTTTTTCTTCCGGCGGCTTTCGCGGGTCGGTCCATGAGGCATAGTCACAGGCGGGGTAGCGGGAACAGCCGAAAAATACCCTTCCTCGTTTTGTTCTGCGTATGATGATATTGCCTTCGGTGCATTTCGGGCATTTCATATTAATCGCTTCCGCGTTGTTCTTAAGTGTTTTTGTGTTTTTGCATTCGGGGAATCCGGAACACGCAAGAAATTTTCCGAAGCGGCCGTGGCGAATCACCATGGGCTTTCCGCATTTTTCGCACACCTCATCCGTTTCTTCAATCATATTTTGTTTCTCAACCTGCTCATATTTTTCCGCGAGGTGTTTTGCAAACGGGTCGTAGAATTCCTTTATGACGGGTCGCCATTCTTTTGTGCCTTCGGCGATTTCATCGAGATCGCCTTCCATGCGCGCGGTAAACTGGACGTCGACGATTTCCGGGAAGTGCTCGACGAGCATGTCGTTTACGATAAAACCGATTTCTTTTGGTTTTAGATTTCTCCGTTCAAAGCGCTCGACGTAGCCGCGGTCTTGGATGGTTGAAATAATCGGCGCATACGTTGAGGGACGGCCGATGCCGTTTTCCTCAAGGGTTTTGACTAAAGACGCTTCTGTAAACCGTGGAGGCGGCTCGGTGAAATGCTGTATGGGCTTTATTTCCTTGCACAAAAGTTCTTCGTTTTGTTCGAGCGCGGGAAGGATTGTTTCTGTAAACTTTGTTGGATAGATTTTGAGAAATCCGTCAAACTTCATGACTTGGCCGGTTGCTCTGAATGTGTATACGTTAGAATTGTTAGAGCTGTTGGAATCGTTTCTAACGTTTTCAGCGTCTACTGATGTTGTATCAAAAAGCGCTTGCGGCATTTGGGATGCGATGAAGCGCCGCCATACAAGGTCATAGAGCCGGAATTGGCTGTGGTCAAGATATTGCTTGATGGATTCCGGCGTTCGCGCGGGATCGGTCGGTCGGATTGCTTCGTGCGCTTCTTGGGCGCCTTTTGATGATGTTTTAAAAATGCGCGGGCTCGGGAGCGCGTAGGATTTGCCAACTTCACCCGCAAGGAATTTTTTTGCCTCCTTGACCGAGTCAGCGGAAAGATTCAAGGAATCGGTTCGCATATAGGTAATGAGACCCACGGGCCCTTCTTGGCCGATTTCAACGCCCTCGTAGAGCTGCTGTGCAACGACCATGGTTCGCTTTGCGGAAAACCCGAGGCGGCGGAAGGCGTCCTGCTGGAGGGTTGACGTGGTAAACGGGGGAAACGGATTTTTTGTTGTTGCTTTTTTTTCTACGTTCGAGACGGTCCACAGGGCGTCCGTGAGCCGCCCGGTGATTTTTTTCGCCTCGGCTTCGTTCGGGATCGCGAACTTTTCAAGAGCTTTTCCGTCTACTTTCGAAAGATTCGCTTCAAATTCGTTCCCGGTGTTTTTTTGCGAGAATATCCCCGAGACGGTCCAGTATTCTTCGGGCTTGAATTTCTCGATCTCGCGCTCGCGCTCGACAATGAGCCGTACCGCAACGGATTGGACTCGTCCCGCGGAAAGTCCCCGATAGATTTTTTTCCATAAAAACGGGGAGAGTTTGTATCCCACGAGCCGGTCAAGAATCCGGCGTGCCTGTTGGGCATTGACGCGCTCCATATCAAGATCGCGGGGATTGGCAAGCGCTTCCTCAATCGCGCGCTTTGTGATTTCGTGAAATACAATCCGTTCAATATTGTCTCCCGGGCGGTCTTCGAGGCCGAGCGCGGAAATCAAGTGCCACGCGATCGCCTCTCCCTCGCGGTCCTCGTCAGTTGCGAGGATTATTTTTTCCGCCTTTTTCGCTTCTTCTTTAAGTTTTTTTACGGCTTTTGCGGCCTTCCGGGGAATTACGTATTGCGGCTCAAAATTTTTTTCAACGTCAACGCCGAGTTTTGATTTTGGCAGGTCGCGGACGTGGCCGTAGGAGGACTCCACAACAAAATCGCCCCCCAGAAAGCGGGAGATGGTGCGGGCCTTTGTCGGCGATTCAACAATAATTAATTTTTTCCCCATTCAATTTTTTATTGATACACGGCGCCGCACTCGTTTACAAAATCCGTTCGTAGCGTTCGCCCTCGATCGCGCGTATGCGGCCCTTCATCTCAAGAAGAGATACTGAGGCAATGATCGCTGGCGTGTCAAGTCCGGTAAGCGCTTTGATGTCGTCGACCGTGCGCGATTCGGCAAGAACGACGAGGATGCGTTCTTCTGTTTCATCGAGCGGTTCCAGCGAGCCCGTATTCGTAGTATATTCGATTCCGTATTCCTTCAAAATATCTTCTCCACAGGAAACGAGTTTTGCGCCTTCCTGGATGAGCGCGTTTGTTCCTTTTGACGAAAGGGAAAATATCGATCCCGGAACTGCGAAAACGTCGCGATTTTGCTCAAGCGCGAATCGCGCGGTAATGAGCGCTCCGGATTTTTCCTGTGCTTCCACAACAAGGATTCCTTTGGAAAGACCGGAAATAATTCTGTTGCGGGCGGGGAAATGTTCTTTGAGCGCAGGCGTTCCCGGCGGGTATTCCGAGATGACTGCGCCGCCGGATTCTGTGATACGCCGCGCAAGGCCCTGGTTTGACGGAGGGTAGAGCGATTCATTGTCTATGCCAGAGCCAAGGACTGCAATGGTTGCACCACCCGCTTCAACCGCTGTTCTATGGGCGATTGCGTCTATTCCGAGCGCAAGGC
>CAZVQM010000068.1:0-4372 GCA_964629265.1 uncultured Candidatus Saccharibacteria bacterium
TCGATCTCAAAACAGCGCGGCGCTGAAATATCTTCCAAATTTATTCCGCCGAACGCAGGCGCGATGCGCTTGACCGTCTCGATAATCTCTTCCGTGTCTTGAGTATCGAGACAAATCGGAAACGCGTCCACGCCGCCGAATTCTTTGAAAAGAATCGATTTTCCCTCCATCACTGGAAGCGCGGATGTCGCACCGAGATTCCCGAGGCCAAGAATCGCCGAGCCGTCGGATACCACGGCAACGGTACGCGATTTGAGCGTATAATCATACGCTTTTTCCGCGTCCTTCCCGATCTCGCGCGATGCCTCTGCAACGCCCGGAGTATAGGCAAGAGAAAGATCGTGCCGCGTTCGTACTGGTACGCGCGATACGACCGAGAGTTTCCCCTTATTTTTTTTGTGGAATAAAAGCGATTCTTGATAAATATTTTTCATGGTGATAGTGTATCTTATCTACCGCGCTTTGATAAGCACCATGGGTTGAATATTCGTAAAAACACCGGTACAATGGACAAATGCAATCTACCATCTCTCGACTCGATGAACGAATGATCGCATTCATGCATAGGCACGGCATCGCGATCCTTCGTATAGCCCTTGGCGTTGTCTTTTTTTGGTTTGGCGCGCTCAAAATTCTCGGCGTAAGCCCGGTTACCGCGATTGTCGCAAGCACATACTCTCTTTTCCCGACGCAATCGTTCATACTTACTCTTGGATTTTTGGAGGCCGCGATCGGGCTCGGGCTCATGTTCAAACTCTTTCTTCGCCCAACTCTTTTTTTGCTCTGGCTCCAGATGGCGGGAACGTTTTTGTCATTCGCGCTCGCGCCGTCCCTTTTCTTCTTCCAAGGCAACCCTTTGTTCCTTACCGTGGAGGGTGAATTCGTACTCAAAAATATCGTTTTGATCGCGGCCTCGATCGTTATTGGAGGATTTGAAATAAAAAAATCCGAAATCAGAAATCCGAATTTCGAAACAAATTCAAATGCTTAAAATTCGAAATCAGAAACGTGTTTTGAATTTTGGATATTGTGATTTTGATATTGTTTCGGATTTAGTGCTTCGGATTTCGAATTTATAAACCGTGGATTTCCTCTTCGGCGATCTTGATACGCTTTTGAAAACCGTAGGACTGCTCGGCATATTCGGCATCGTATTTGCGGAATCCGGACTTCTCATCGGCATCATTCTCCCGGGCGATTCATTGCTTGTCACCGCCGGATTTCTCGCCTCGCAGGAATATTTCAATATCCTCCTCCTTATCATCGCCGCATTTGCCGGCGCGGTCTTGGGCGATTCATTCGGCTACGCGTTCGGGAAAAAAGTCGGACCCGCAATCTTCACGCGCGAAGATTCACTCCTTTTTCATAAGGACCATCTTATGCGCGCGGAGCGTTTTTATGAACGCTTCGGCGGCCTGACACTGGTCTGGGCGCGCTTCCTCCCCGTAATCCGTACGTTTGCGCCCATTCTTGCGGGAGTGGGAAAAATGCGCTACGGGACGTTTCTTTTTTTTAACGCAGCGGGCGGGCTCTTGTGGGCCGTCGGACTTCCGCTCGCCGGATTTTTTCTCGGGAAACTGATACCCGGCGTCGAGCGCTACATCGCCTACATAATTGCGGGAATTGTCGTCGCAACTGTTTTTCCGCCGATTATTCACGTGGTGTCAAAAAAGGAAGCGCGCGATAAAATCATTTCATTCATCCGAAAACAACTTTCAAAACAGCAGTGAACGCGAGTGACGCAAAAAAGCCCGCGGCATTCGGGCTTTCAAAAAACGTAATCTCAATGGGGACGGTGAGCTTCCTAAACGATTTGTCGTCCGACATGATTTTCCCGTTTATCCCCGCGTTCGTGGTGACTGTTCTTGGAGGATCTGCCGCGTTTGTCGGCGTTATTGAAGGGGTTGCTGATGCAACGCAAAGCATTTTAAAAATCATTTCCGGGCGCCTCTCGGACAAATGGGACAAACGAAAACCGTTCGTGGTTTTTGGCTATTCGCTCTCCGCATTGTCAAAGCCGCTTTTAGCGCTTGCCGCATCCCCATGGCATGTGTTGGGCGTCCGGTTTCTTGACCGCCTCGGAAAGGGGACTCGAGACGCGCCCCGGGACGCTTTACTCAGCTTTTCAACCGAGCACTCGACAATCGGCCGCGCGTTCGGATTTCACCGCGGCGCCGATACATTGGGCGCTGCAATCGGACCCCTTATTGCAATCCTCATCCTTCCCCTTATCGGAAACAATCTTCGCACTCTTTTTCTCTTCTCGTTTTTTGCAAGCGCCGCCGCGGTCATCATACTTTCTTTCTCCGTCAAAGAAGTCGTTCGAACAAATGGAAAAGAAAAACTGGAGTTAAAACCGCCTTCGGGGTTTCACTTCTCCGATCTTGGCGCGCCATTTCTTATATTTCTCATCTCCGCAACGCTTTTCAATCTTGGCAGAATTTCAGAAGCGTTTTTTTTGCTGCGCGCCCAAGATATCGGAATTGCGCTTATGTTTCTGCCGCTCGTATACGTTGTCTACAGCTTGAGTTTCGCACTTTTTTCCGCGCCCGCAGGGATTCTTGCGGACCACATCGGCCACCGAAATACGTTCATGATCGGCATGGTCATTTTTTCCGCGTCAGCTCTTCTTTTTTCTGTGTCAGCGAGCGTTCTTACGATCTGGCTTCTTGTCGCGCTCTATGGGCTTTATAGCGCGCTTACCGAAGGCGTAGGAAAAGCAATTGTGGCAAATCTCGTAGATGAACGCCTCCTCGGAACCGCCTTCGGGATTTACAGCGCGTTTACGGGAATAGCGCTTTTGCCCGCAAGCCTTATTTTCGGCATTCTTTGGGTAAAGTTCGGACCGGGAACTTCGTTTCTCTGGAGCGCACTATTGGGAATACTTTCACTCTTCATATTTTTATTTTTGCGCGTCAAAAAACACGAATTCTAATCCCCTCCTTCTAGAAGGAGGGGATTATGCGTCTATCTCGCATTATCTCGGGGGTATTTCCTTGATTATAGGAATGGTTGAAACATACACAGTCGCCTGCGTTGATGCGGAATTGAACGCGTTTGAGCAGGAAAGCGTATAGGTTGTAGTAGTGATCGGCGAAACCGGCCGCGACCCGCGAGGCGGAACAGACCCGATGCCTCGATCAATCGTGCATTCGCCCGGGCCAAATCCTTCGGTCTCCCACGTAAGCGTAGATGAGTCACCGATGTTTATGACCGGCGGATTTGCGATGAGACTCATAGAGACCGGCGATATAATATTCACAAGAACTGTCGCAATATTCGACTGCGCCCCCGGAGCATCCGTAATTCGCAAAACTTCGTAGAGGTACGTTCCCGGGGGGTCGTTAAACACCTTTGAAAGAGACCCTTGATTGCAGGATGAAGGCGACGCCGGGTTCGCAACCGTCCGCTGGACAGAAAACCCCGGTCTCGCAAGATCAATATTCCAATCGCACTTGCCTCCGGATGAAACGCCGTTCGCGCTCGCCCAGCCGTCAGAATCCAGAGATGCAAAACCGTCGCCGTTTATGTCGCGGTCTGCCGAGAGCCAAATGGTAACAGGCGCGCCTCGAGTCACGGTTATGCTTTGCGAAAACAAAGCCCCGTTTAGACTTATCCCGGCTTCAGCCACGGGCGGCTGGTTCAAAACAACACAGGAAACATCTCTGCTCACGATATTCGACCATCCGGAAGCGGCTTCCGACATTGCGCTGTTCCATACAAAAAGCGCAAAGGAATAATTGTTCCCATTGAGCGCGTTATTGAAGGTATAGGTGTTCGGCGAGCGGCGGTCGGCCTGAATCGCAAGAGAATCAATACTAAAGAATTCGCCGTAGGCGGTACAGCGCGAAAACGGATTTGGACCGGAAGGCCGCGCGCACATATGAAGCCAATAGTCGGTGCCCACATCCCCGTACGGGTGCGATACGCCGAACCCGTCTACGTATTCAGTAGTCCAGGCAAGAGAAATTGACCCGGTTGCTCCGCACGAAACATTGGTTATTGAAAGCGAGGGTCCTGGAACCGGCGAAGGTCCTGGCGGAGGAGGCGGAGGAGGAGGGGGGGGCGGAGGCGGAACCCCGCTTACCGTAATTCCGCCGGAACAGATATTTCCTTGTCCGTTTATCGTAAGAGAACAGGTCTGCGATTGGGTTG
This sequence comes from uncultured Candidatus Saccharibacteria bacterium, assembly GCA_964629265.1. Classification (GTDB taxonomy): domain Bacteria; phylum Patescibacteriota; class Minisyncoccia; order Sungbacterales; family HO2-52-23; genus 2-01-FULL-50-25. The sequence continues at coordinate 4,156 of CAZVQM010000068.1, forward strand.
GGCGGAGATTAGAGATGTTTCCTGAAGCAGAAGTCAGATTGCCGCTCCCCAGATCGCCAGTGCAGGAATACGGAATAATTCCGTCAGAATCATTTGAGGTCCAGATTGCGGCAGTAGAATCTCCTGAAGTTATGCTTGAAGGATTGAACGCCAAGGTGCATACAGGCGCCAAAGGTCCGCTCATCACATTCACACTGCACTGCGAAGTTCTTGATGC
>CAZVQM010000069.1:0-1047 GCA_964629265.1 uncultured Candidatus Saccharibacteria bacterium
CCCCGGCGAAGAGCTTATTCTGTCTCTCACAAATTTCGCAAAACAAACTGGAATCCGCTCTGCCGCGTTTACCGTTATTGGATCCGCGAAAGAGGTTATTCTTTCCTGGTATGACACCCGAGAAAAACACTACGAAGATACAACGATCTCTGACGGACTTGAAGTGCTCGCCGTCTCCGGAAACCTCGGGACGCTCGAGGGCGCGATCGCAATACACGCCCACGGATGCGTCGGCGACCGGAATCTCAACGTGAAGGGCGGGCATATCAAAAAACTTATTGTTGCGGCGACATGCGAAGTTGATCTCGTCCTCATCGAAGGGACGCTCGAGCGAAAACCGGACGAGGCGACCAGCCTAAACCTTCTGATATGAAAGAACGAATCTCTTTTGATGATTTTAAAAAGCTGGATCTTCGCGCCGCGCGAATCCTTACCGCCGAGCGAATCGAGGGATCCGACAAACTTGTAAGAATCGGGATCGACGTGGGGGAGGGGACGCAAACGCTCATCGCAGGAATCGGAAAAGCGTACGATCCCGCTTTGTTAGCGGGCCGAGAAATCGTTGTCGTCCTGAATCTAGAGCCAAGGACAATTATGGGAATTGAATCAAACGGCATGCTCCTTGCGGCGAATGACAACGGCCCCGTGCTTTTAGCCCCGGATCGCGACGTCCCTCCAGGTACCGAAATAAAATAGTATTTATGGCATTCGATCTCGCAGCAGAAATTAAACAGCGGATACAAGGCGACGTATGCGCGGACGATGAAACAAGGCGTTACTACAGCCACGACGCAAGCATTTTCGAAATGAAGCCGACGGTTGTGGTGTTCCCGAAAAATCCGGATGACATCAAAGCGCTCGTTCGCTTCGTATCTGAAAAAAAATCCGAGATGCCGTCGCTTTCTCTTGCAGCGCGCGCCGCGGGAACGTGCATGTCCGGCGGGCCGCTCACCGAATCAATTTCTGTATGCTTTACGAAGTATTTTACGGCGATTGGCGAGATCACGAATAACCGAATCGGCGTAGAGCCCGGCGTCACCTACCGCG
>CAZVQM010000069.1:1057-4365 GCA_964629265.1 uncultured Candidatus Saccharibacteria bacterium
AAAAAAGACGCTTGCCAAGGGACTCATCCTGCCGTCGTTTCCCGCCTCGCGGGAGATTTGCGCGATGGGCGGCATTATTTCAAACAATTCCGGCGGAGAAAAAAATATCCGCTACGGAAAGACCGAGCGATACGTCACGCGTCTTTGGGTCGTTCTCGCGGACGGTAATGAATACGAGATCAAGCCCCTCAATCCTTCGGAACTCGAAGAGAAGCTTGCCCTCAATACGTTCGAAGGCGAAATGTACCGAAAGATTTCTTCCCTCATTATGGAGAATTACCAGATCATTCGAAAGGCAAAGCCGTCCGTCTCAAAGAATTCCGCCGGATACGCCCTCTGGAACGTCTGGAGCCCGGAAACGAAGATATTCGACCTCACGCAACTTTTCGTAGGATCCCAGGGAACGCTCGGAATCATCACGAAAGGGGAATTCTCGCTCGTCCCCGTGAAAAAATACTCGAAAATGATCGTAATATTCCTGCCGAATATTGATCTTTTGAGCGAGCTCACATCGGTGATACTCCCGCACAAGCCGGAAAGCTATGAGACCTACGACGATCATACGCTCAAGCTCGCTCTCAAATTTTTTCCCTCGTTTGCGCGGCTTCTCGGCGTGCGAAATCTCTTTTCCCTTGGGTGGCGATTTCTTCCCGAACTCTTGCTCCTTCTGAAAGGCGGAATTCCGAAGCTCATCCTCCAGGCGGAATTTGCGGGAAACGATCTCGAGGAAGTGGACCGAAACGTCCGCCTGCTTGCGGAAGAAATAAAGCAGTTCGGCGTGCGCTTCCGAATTGCGGGGACCGAAAAAGACGTCCTCAAGTATAAATTGATCCGCCGCGAATCATTCAACCTCCTCCGGAATCGGATCAAGAACCGCCACACTGCGCCCTTTATAGACGATTTTGTCGTTGACCCCCAGAAGCTCGAAGAATTTCTTCCAAAGCTGAATGCGATTCTTTCGCAATACGACCTTATCTATACGATCGCCGGGCACATGGGCGACGGCAATTTTCACATCATCCCCCTTATGGATTTTCACGACGAGAACCAGCGGAAAATCATTGCCGAGCTCTCCGAGCGGGTCTATACTCTTGTGTTTCAATACAACGGCTCGACAACCGGAGAACATAATGACGGTCTTGTCCGCGGCCCGTATCTTAAAAAAATGTTCGGACAGAGTGTGTACAACCTTTTTGAGCAAACAAAGGAGATCTTCGACCCGCAGAATATTTTCAATCCAAAGAAAAAAGTCGGCGTTGACATGGCCTACGCCTTCCGCTATATCCGCAGAGATTGACTGCTATAATCAAAATGAAAAAAATTTCATTCCCAGCCCAACAGACAATCATTTTTCTCGCCCTCCTCTCGCTTGCGGGAGGAGCCGCGCTTGGCGTTGTCGAGACGTTAAAAAGCCGCCAAGCGGGAAAAACAGCCGCGCTGTTTTCGCGAAAGGAACCGGCAGAAGATTTTCTGCCGTCTGAAGAGGAAATTGCGGATCTCACAAAACCCGCGGTTGTCAGGATCGTCCGCACAATAAAGGGCGAGGCAAAAATTCCATCGTTTACGTTTGATTTTGCCGCGCGCGAATTCACGATCGATCAGAAAAAAATCCTGACAGTGCCGATCGAATACGAAATCACGGGCAGCGGTTTTATCGTAAACCCAGCGGGCTATATTACGACAAATGCAAGCGTCGTATCGGAAGATACGGTAAAATACCTCAAGGTCTTGGAGCTTTTCACCCTTTCCATCGCAAAAGATTCTCTTCTCCAAACCGGAAAAGAAAACACCCCCGCAAAACTCCCCGCAGCCGAGTTCAAACGCCTTATCGACGAAAGTTCGTTTGCCCTCACATCGGACATCAGGGTTTTGAATCCCGTCTCGACTAAAAATTCTTTGAGTGAGCTTGCGGCAGACGGTTTTCCGGCGCGTGTCGTCCGCGTCGAGGAAAATTTCCTCGAAAACGACCGCGACGTTGCAATAATAAAAATCGACGGAAGCCGGTTTCCCGCAATCCCTGTGGGAAGCGACACCCCCCTTCCCGTCGGCCGGAAGATTTTCGCGTTCGGATTCCCCAAAACAGCGGAATTTAACCAGAAAAACCCCCTTGAGGCGACCTTCACGCGCGGAATCATACGGGCGGTCCGCAATTCCCACAACGGGAAATTCTTGATCTATCAGCTTGACGCAAAAATATCCAGAGAATCTTCCGGCGGCCCCGTCCTTGATGAAACGGGGAGTGTCAGCGGTCTTATTTCGTTTCCAACCTCGGGACTCATCGAGGACGCGAAAGATAATCCCGCTTTCGCACTTCCGACGGCGATTCTTTCCGAAACGCTTAAAGAAATTCCGGTGACGCCGGAGAGCGGCGCATACTATAAAAATCTCTACGCCGGACTCGCTCTGCTTGACGAAAAACGTTGCAAGGCGGCGCTCGAAAAATTCAATGCGGCGCGCGAAACGCACGGCGCGTTTCTGCCTGCGCTCGTCATAAAAAAATATGTCGATGAATGCAACCGGCTCATTGAAACGGGGGAATCAGCCGATTCGCGATTTGATGCCGTCTATAACTTTTTTGGAACAATGGGGCCTCTTGTCTGGGCGATCGCAGGGATCGTGATTGTGGGCGCCCTCGCGGTCGCAATCGTCATATTCTTCTTTCGGAGGCGCATTGCGCGAGACGAAGAAAAAATGGAAGAACTCGCGGGGTCTCTGACGAATCGCACACTTCCAAAAACCTCCGATCCACCTCTGCGGGGTGAATTCGCCCAAAAACGCCGGCCCGCGTATCTCGCGTTTCTCACGAGGCGCGAAGAAAAAAAGGAAGAATCCGCTCACTCAGACGCCGAATTTGCGGCAATCACATACGCGAAAACCCAGTTCGAGGCCGGATTTAGCGAGGAACAAATCGTGCGCGCGCTCAGGGACGCCGGCTGGCGCGATACGGCAGTAAACAAAATTATACTTTTCGCAAAAATGAAATAGCGCCAGCCGAAACGAGCCGTGCTAGACGAAAGATATAAAAATTATATCCGAATATCCTTTTACAAAAGAATCCGCGGCGAGCGTTTTTCCGCCCTCAATTGTAAGGAATGTCACCGCGAGCGACCCTTTGCCCGTTTTTACGAGAAGCGGATGTTTTTCCATTTCTGAAACATAGCCGGCGTCGCCGTCTCGAATCTCATAGTCAAGCGCGCGAGCCGCATCAATGCGTATCCTCTCTACCCGGTCTTTGCGCGGCCATTCGGTCCACGAGCCCGGCCACGGGGTAAACGCGCGGATTTGCCGTTCAATCTCAATCGCTTTTT
>CAZVQM010000070.1:0-3423 GCA_964629265.1 uncultured Candidatus Saccharibacteria bacterium
GAAAGCATCATCTCGTTTTCCGGCGCAGCACTCATAATATTCGGCGAGGAAAAGATGAAGCGGCTCGCCCACTTCACCGTGAGCTTTGCGGTTGGCGCGCTTCTCGGCGTTTCGCTTTTCGAGCTCATCCCCGAAGCGCTTGCGTCAAGCGGCAAAACGTTTGAATCGCTCGCTATTTTTATATTCGGCGGAATCTTTTTATTTTTCGTCCTCGAGAAATTCTTCATCTGGTACCACCACCACGGCGAAGAGAGCGAGGTCTCGAGCTACACCCACTTGATTCTTTGGGGGGACTTTTTGCATAACACCATCGACGGAGTTATCATCGGCCTCGCGTTTCTTACCGACGTCCGGCTCGGATTTCTCACAACCGCCGCAATCATATTTCACGAAATACCGCAGGAGATAAGCGATTTTGGCGTTCTTATCCACGGGGGACTCGATAAGAAAAAAGCGCTTTTGTATAACTTTCTCATTTCGCTTTCAACGATCTTCGGAGTGCTTCTTACCTTTGCGGTCGGAGATTTCCTGCGGCCGTTTTTGCCCTACGCGCTTCTGGTTGCCGCAGGAAACTTCATCTATATCGCGGTCGCAGACCTCATGCCCGAACTCCATGAGTCCTCTTCATTCCGGCACGGCATATCTCAAATTGCTTTTATAATTCTTGGGGCAATACTGGTCACCGTGCCGGGATTTTTCTTTGAATAATTCGGAAAATCATAATCCCCTCCTTCTAGAAGGAGGGGATTATGATTGCGCATATTTCACATTATGGAGTTGCTTCACGCTTCCTCGCCATCCGAAGCACAACCATCACGGTCCCGAACGTAAGAAGAATCGCGAAAAGCATAAAGAGGAAAAGCCCGAGCCCCGGCGGCAATGACCCGGCGCCAAACGCGAGAAACGAAAGAAATGACTGCTCGTCCTTTTCATCCGACGTCGTGCTCGTTCCGGAGTCCGTGCCCGCGAGCTCAATTTCAGCCGGCTTCACGTATCCCTTTTCCCGGCAAATTTTATCATAATCGTTTTCACTCGTTTTTTCCGCAAGCACTACTCCTGTCGCGGGCTTTTTTGCGGTTGCGGCCGACGGCACTACCGCAATAATATCAACGCTGCAATTCGCGCTCGCGGTCCGTCCGACAGAATCGGTTGCGGTTATTGTCGCTTGTTTTCTCCCGGTCGCGGAAAATGTTACGGGATAGCTTTCCCCGGTTCCCGAAATATCTCCGCTCCATCGATAGGTGACCGGCGCGCTGCCTCCGGACGAACTTCCGTAAAACGTAACAGCGCTTCCAACCGCCGTTGTTTCTCGGCTCGCGGCACACCCCGCGCCAAACCCACCCACAACAGAATTATATACCACGACCGACTCGCTGTCAGATCCGGAGCCGTATGAATTCGTGCACACAATCGTATATGTTGCTGTTTCTCGGGGATAAAACGTTTCAGATCCGGAAAGATTTTTCCCGCCGGACCAGCCGCCTGCGGCGTAGCAGGAACCCGCATTCGTACTTGTCCAGTTAACTGTCACTGCCTGGCCGCGGTTGATTGACGTGGGATATATGGAGACATTTACCGTAGGACTTGTATTGTACGGGTAGTATCCGCCCGATACTTGGTAGGGATTATAGTACGTATACGTGGGAGTGTAGGTCGTCGACGGAATTGTCGCGGCATCAGTAACGGTAATCGTTACTTTTGACGCGGCTGTGCCACCAATGCCGCTGCACGTGATGCCATAATCAGTCGTAACTTTTGGATATACATTTTCTGCACCTCCCGGAAAAACCCATTCAGACCAGCCGCCGGACGCAACGCAGTAATCTGCATTTGTCGATGTCCACGACAGCGCAGCTGATTCACCGCGCCGGATCGTTGTCGGATTTGCGACAAATACGACCGTCGGGGCAGAAACTGCCTCGGCGGTTTTTGCAATCGTAAAATTCTCGAAAAGTCCTGCACTGACCGCAAGCAAGAAAAAAATAATAAATGGCTTATATATAACACTTTTCATAATATATTGCTGTATTAATGCTCCAATCATATCATTTTTAACGTGTTTTGTCAAACCCCGTCGAGCGCACACTTGAAATCTTCGGTATTTTCCGGTACCATCAAACGGTATGCCAGGTAGTAACACTTCGGCAATTTATTCATAAACGCCACATGATTGCAACCGAGGCATACACAACGCAATAAAAGTAACTAAGCAGATTTTTTACGTTGCCGCTTTGCGGCAGCCGAAGTCTACTACCTGGTATGCCCCATATTGAAATCGCGGCAGAACCCATCATATATCTTCTCGGATTTTCGATGACAAATACGCTTCTTATGAGCGGAGTCGCGACCCTGCTTTTGGGCTCGCTTGCAGTTCTTGTTTTTCAACGCCCGCAGCAGATCCCGTCGGGAGTTCAAAACGCCTTCGAAACGCTCATGGATATGATTCTTAATATGATGGAAGGCGCTTTCGGAACGCGGGAGCGCGCGGAAAAATTTTTTCCGCTTGTCGCGACGATTTTTTTCTTCGTGCTTGCGTCAAACTGGCTCGGGATACTGCCTGGGATCGGGTCAATCGGATTTTATGAAGCGACGAGCGAGGGAGAGAAATTCGTTCCGCTTTTCCGCTCCGCGGCAAGCGACATAAACTTCACGCTTGCGCTCGGAATCATTACGGTATTTGCCGTAAACGTATTCGGAGTCGCCGCGATCGGCGCAATAAAGCATTTTTCGAAATTTTTTTCGTTCCGGAATCCGATCGATTTTTTTGTCGGCATCCTTGAATTTATTTCTGAAATTGCTAAAATAATATCGTTCTCGTTCCGGTTGTTTGGAAACGTGTTTGCGGGCGAGGTACTCTTGGTCATCACGGGATTTCTCGTGCCGTACCTCATCCCGGTGCCGTTCCTTATGCTCGAACTTTTTGTCGGTTTTATTCAGGCGCTCGTATTCGCGATGCTTGCAATGGTATTCACAAGTATCGCGGTGAGCCATCATTAATACGATAAGCACCAAATCACAAGCACCAAGCAACAAACACGTTTTGTAATTTGGAATTTGTAATTTGGAATTTACTAACAGTATGGAAGGTGAAGCAGTAAAAGTTGCCGCAGGAGTACTCCTTGACACGGAGTCGGTGAAACTCCTTGCGACCGCCCTTGTCATGGGCATCGGTTCAATCGGGCCCGCGCTTGCAATCGGGCTCTTAGCAGGAAAGGGGCTCGAGGCGATCGGCAGGAATCCCGAGGCGTCGGGAAAAATCCAGACCGCGATGATCCTCTCAATCGCATTTGCGGAGGCGGTCGCGATCTACGCCCTCGTTGTCGCGCTCATCATTAAATTCGTATAGTAATGATGCCAATCAGATGCGAATTTAATGCCAATCTGGCGAATTGCGAATATTCGCAATTTGTAGATTAGCATTTC
>CAZVQM010000070.1:3433-4286 GCA_964629265.1 uncultured Candidatus Saccharibacteria bacterium
GATCTACGCCCTCGTTGTCGCGCTCATCATTAAATTCGTCTAGCGCGGGGCTCTCCTACCCTATGGATGATTTCGTCCGCCACTTCGGCATTGATGCAAAGCTCCTCCTCGCGCAGGCGGCGAATTTCCTTTTGCTCCTATTCATCCTGAAGCGCTATGCCTACGGACCGCTCCTCAAAATGATGAAAACGAGAAAAGATGAAATTGCAAAAGGAATTCAGTTCACAAAAGACGGGGAAAAAAAACTTGCGGAAATCGGAGCCCTCAAAGAAGAGGCCCTGAAAAAAGCTCACGATGAGTCGCTCGGAATCGTTAAAAAAGGGGAGGCGGTTGCGGAGGAGCGGAAAAACGAAATTCTCCGCGCGGCAGAGCAGAAAACGGAATTAATAATCGAGGAAGCGCGCCGCCGAATCCGGGAAGAAGAGGCGCGCATGAAAGATGGCGTCAGCGCGGGCGCCGAAGAGCTCGTCCGGCTTGCGGTCACGAAAGTCCTCGGCAAAATACCCGCCGATCGCAGAGACGCGCCGCTCATCAGAGAAGCGCTCGAAGAACTTAAAGAAGCAACACAAAAACAATGACGCGCTCGTTACGCATATATCGCGAGGCATACCTCAAGGCGCTTGAGAACAAAAGCCCTGCGGATCAAAAACGGATAACAGCGCGATTTCTTTCCCGTCTGGTTCGCGACCGGGCGCTTTCCAAAATCGGGCAGATTGAAAAAGGCATCCGGCGTGCGCATATGAAAAATTCCGGCCGCTCGGAAATCGCCGTCGAGTCAGCCGCACAACTTGACCCGAAATACCGGGGTGAGCTCGAGCGAATGTTCGGAACGCGTGCCCTCATCCGCGAAACC
>CAZVQM010000071.1:0-484 GCA_964629265.1 uncultured Candidatus Saccharibacteria bacterium
CCAAAACGCGCCCCACGTCTTCCATCTCGCCGAGATTTGACAAAACAATAACAGGGATCTTTGCCGTCGCCTCGTTTTCACGAAGCTCCTTCAAGACAGAAAAACCGTCTTTTTTGGGCAAAATAAGGTCCAAAAGGACAAGGTCTGGGGTTTCAGAAAGGGCGCGCTGGAGCCCCTCCTCTCCGTCGGAAGCCGTAAAAACCGTATACCCCTCGCCCGACAAAATCTCTTCAATTGATTTGCGGAGGTTTAATTCGTCTTCGATAACGAGTATTTTTTTCATACGAGAGAGTTAATAATAATTACGTATATATAAAGTATTCACCATACAGAGAGATGCTGGCAAGTGATTCGAGAGCTTTGCATCATACCGCAGCGGGTAGCGTAAACCAAAACGTAGATCCCTTCCCTTCTTCGGATTCAAACCCGATTGTGCCACCCGACTTTTCAATAATCGATCTCGCAATGTAAAGCCCAATGCCGG
>CAZVQM010000071.1:494-4276 GCA_964629265.1 uncultured Candidatus Saccharibacteria bacterium
AAAATTTTCCGAATATGCGCGCGCGGTCGCTCTTCGGTACCCCGAGCCCCTGGTCCGACACGCTCCACGTGACAAAAGGCTCGCCGGAATCCTCAATCTGCACGGTGATCGTCCCTTCTCCGGGCGTATAGCGCATCGCGTTATCGAGAAGATTTTGAATAACCATGGTCACTCGAAGCTTATCCGCACTCACCGGCCGCACCGCAGACGGAGCGTCAAAATTAATCTTCACTTTCGTCCCATCAGCAAGCTCGCGGAAATTTTCGACTTCTTGACGCGTAAGATCAGAAAGAGAAAACGGATGCACGTCAAAAACGATCGTGCCCGCCTCGATCCTTGAAACGTCGAGAAGCGCATTCACCATCCGCGCCATTCTCTCGGTCGAATCAGTGAGCGCTCCCACGAGCCGCTCGAACTCCTGCTGGTGGATGCCCGTTTTTTTCTCTGCGTCCGAAATATCCCGCACCATGAGATCAAGCGTCCATTTGAATACCGACAAAGGAGTCCGAAGCTGATGAGAAGCGATTGAAATGAATTCCGTCTTCATTCTGTTTGCCTGCGCGATCTTCTCAAAACCCCGAATAATGAGATTGCCGATAATTAAGAATAGTCCCGCAACGAACGAAACGGCAATGACGGTCGGGATCTCCGGATCCTCGAAATACCGGGCGGTGAGAACCGCAGTTACAACCATGATGGTAATTGAGAGAATCCCCATCGCAATGAACAAAAATGGAGGACACTGCCACCAATGGAGCCCAAAACGCCCGCATTCTGAAAACAGGCCGAAATAATGAATTTTTTTTTGCTCTTGAGATATACCTCCCATAGGCGTATACAGCTTCTTTCTACTATACCACAAGAAGTCCTTGACAGGAACGCGCTGGTGCGGGTATACTGAATACGGTTTGATCGGTCCGTGGAAACGGACCTCTTTATTTAAAAAACCAAATTCCAAATCACAAATCCCAAACAAATTCGAAATCCGAAATTCAAAATTCCAAACACGTTTGATCATTTGAATTTCGATCATTGGATATTGTTTGGAATTTGGTGCTTGGTGCTTGGAATTTATTGAAGTGGATCTCAAAGCATTCACCCAATCAATCGAACAGCTCGCGGACGAAAAAGGAATCGCCAAAGAGGCGATCATCGAGACGATTGAAGCGGCTCTCGCGGCCGCCTACAAACGCGACTACGGCCGCAGAGGCCAGATTGTGCGCGCAGAGCTCAATGCGTCAACCGGAAAAGTATCATTCCGGCAAATTAAGATTGCCGTCGACGAGTCGATGATCAAGTCCGAAGAAGAAATCCTCGAAGAGGAGCGGAAGCGCGAGGCGGGCGAATCCGAAGAAGAACCGCGCGGCCGAACGAAAAAGGATGACGGCGACCTGGAAGACGCCGGTATCGAAGGAGTTGGAGGCGTCAAGAAAGTCCGCTTCAACCCGGAAAAACACATCATGCTCGAAGAAGCAAAGAAGATAAAGCGCGACGTGAAGGTGGAAGACGAAATCGAGTTCGCGCTCCCGGAAGAGACGGTCTACGAATACGGCAGGATCGCGGCACAGACCGCAAAGCAAGTCATCATTCAACGGATCCGCGAGGCGGAGCGGGAGGCAATTTTCAATGAATTCAAATCACGGGAAGGCGAGATCGTTTCTGGAATAGTCCAGCGCCTCGAAGGCCGAAATGCCTATATAGATATAGGAAGGACGGTCGGCATCATGCCGCCCGAGGAACAAATCTCGATGGAGCGCCTACGAATCGGGGAGCGCATTAAAACGCTTATTTTCCTCGTTGAAAAAAACCCGCGGGGATCGGGAATATTCCTTTCGCGCGCCCACCCACGGCTCTTGAAAAAGCTTTTTGAAATCGAGGTGCCGGAGATCGCGACCGGAGCGGTTGAGATAAAAGCGATCGCCCGGGAAGCGGGATCCCGTTCGAAAATCGCTGCGGTTTCGCATGAACAAGGCGTTGACCCGGTTGGCGCGCTCGTCGGACAAAAAGGAGTCCGCGTGATGACCGTGATTTCGGAAATCGGCGGAGAAAAAATCGACATCATCGAGTGGTCCGATGACCCGAAACGATTTATCGCAAACGCTCTCTCTCCTGCGAAAGTAATTGACGTCCACACGGATGAGCGAAAGCGGGAAGCCCGCGCAATCGTGCCAGACGACCAGCTTTCCCTTGCAATCGGCAAGGGTGGACAAAATGTCCGGCTTGCCGCAAAACTTACGGGGTGGAAGATCGACGTTCGATCAGATAGAAAAGGCGAGGTACTGGAGGAACCTCCGAAAGAAACCGCCGAAGAACAAAATCCCGCAGAACTTACCGAAGGACCCGAAACCAGAAAAGCGGAATCAGACGAAGAATCTATTATCCCATAACAATTTGGTATGATTTTTTTTCCCATTATTGCGTCCCTCATTTCAATCGCGTTCGCAGGATTTTTAATCTTCCTCGTAAAGAAATATCCGACGGGCAGCGGCAAACAAATCGAAATCTGGGAAGCGATTAGAACAGGGTCCCGCGCGTATTTGCGGCGCCAAAACATGACGGTCACGATTGTCGCCATCGTCCTCGCTGCCGTGATCTGGCTGGTATTCGATGCAACGACAGCCGTCGGGTTTCTTGCGGGAGCGAGCGCATCACTCTTGGCCGGGTATCTTGGCATGATGGCGGCCGTTGACACGAATGTGCGCACGACCGAAGCCGCGAAAGTCGGACTTCCGAAGGCATTCCGGGTCGCATTTTTGGGAGGATCGGTAACGGGATTTCTTGTTGTCGGGCTCGGACTTTTTTCGGTAAGCGTATTTTACTATTTCACCCAAGACGCCTCTTCTCTCATCGGCCTTGCATTCGGCGGGTCCTTGGTGTCCGTGTTCGCGCGCCTCGGCGGCGGCATTTATACAAAAGCCGCGGACGTCGGAGCTGACCTCGTGGGAAAACTTGAAGCAGGAATTCCAGAGGATGACCCCCGAAACCCCGCGGTTATCGCGGACAACGTCGGCGACAACGTCGGCGACTGCGCGGGCATGGCCGCAGACCTTTTTGAGACCTACGCCGTCACCGCAATTGCGGCAATGCTCTTGGGCTCGCTCCTGTATCCGGGAAAAGAAATCGCCGTCCTCCTGCCGCTTTTAATCGGCGGCGTTACCATCCTTGCGTCAATCATCGGAACGTTTGCAGTCCGCGTATCGGACAAAGCAAAAATTATGGGGGGGCTCTACCGCGGACTCATCGCATCAGCCGCGATCACTGCGATATTTTTATGGTTCACTTTTGCAATTGTCCTCGCGGATGAGCGCGAACTCGTAAATCCCTACTATACGGCGTCCGTCATGGGGCTTGCCGTAACGGCGCTCATGATGATTGCAACCGAATATTATACATCGAAACGCTTCCGACCGGTTCAGACGATCGCGAAGTCCTCGCTTTCCGGGCACGGCACGAATATCATCATGGGGCTTTCATTCTCGCTTGAAGCGACATCCCTTCCCATTATCATCATCTCCGCGGGCATGCTTGCCGCATTTATCGCGGCAGGGCTCTACGGCATTGCGCTTGCCGCGATGACCATGCTTGCAATGGCGGGAATCATTGTCGCGATCGACGCGTTCGGCCCGATTACGGATAACGCGGGCGGCATTGCCGAAATGGCCGGGCTTCCGGAGTCGGTGCGCGATGTCACTGATCCGTTGGACGCCGTCGGGAACACGACAAAAGCGGTTACCAAAGGATACGCCATTGCCTCCGCGGGCCTTGCCGCGCTCGTACTTTTT
>CAZVQM010000072.1:0-4240 GCA_964629265.1 uncultured Candidatus Saccharibacteria bacterium
TTGCCGAAAAAGCGCGTGTGGCTCGGAGGAAATATCAGGCGCTCGGTCCTTGAATTTTTGCCTCGCACCAGCCGAAATGATGTCGTGGTTCTTGAACTCTCGAGCTTTCAGCTGATGGATCTTGAAGAAGCAAAAAAAAGTCCAGAGGTCGCGGTCATGACGAATATTATGAACGACCATCTGAATTGGCATCGGTCGCGCAGAGAATACATTCGCGCAAAAAGCGTTCTATTCCGCTATCAGAGCTCAAAAGACCATCTTTTTGTGAATTCCAGAGATTCGGTTCTCCGACGCGCAGTCGCGAGCGCTCGATCCCGCACGCACTTTGTTGGAATTCCAAAAGCGTATCAACGCCACGTGGGTGAAAAACTCGGCACGCACTTCGCCGCGTCAGTGGGGCTTGCAATCGCGGTCGCGCGGCATTTCCGGGTGCGCGAGCGCACTATACGATCCGTTCTTCGAAATTTCATCGGTCTTCCGGCTCGGCAAGAAGAACTTCGGGTCTGGAAAGGGATTCATTTCGTGAACGATACGACCGCAACGATTCCCGATGCGGCAATTGCCGCGCTCAAGCGCTTTTCCGTGATTTCGAAAAAACGGGGCGGGGGAGTGGTGCTTATCGCCGGAGGGTCGGACAAAAAGCTTGATTTCCGGGCGTTTATGAAGAGCGCCGATCATTCTGCAAAAACGATTATATTTTTGCCCGGCGATGCGACGTTGCGAATGAAAAAGGATCTTCTACGCGCGCGGTCCCACGGTCCACACACGCAGGATGCCCGGTCAATGCGTGAGGCGGTGCGGTTTTCGGTTCGCGCGGCCGCGCGGGGCGACACCATTCTTTTGTCTCCGGGTGCGGCAAGTTTCGGTCTTTTTGTAAACGAGTTTGACCGTGGAGATCAATTTACGCGCGAGGTTAAGCGGCTTCGATAATTTCCATGGTTTTTTTGCGCAACATCGATAAGGAGCTTTTCTGGACCGTTATTATTCTTTTCATCGGAGGGATTTTGATTCTTTCTTCGGCGTCAATTGTCCTTTCGGAGAAAAATTTCGGAACGTTTTATTATTATACTCTCCGGCAAATTGTCCTCGGTGGCGTTGTGGGCTTTCTCGGACTTTTTGCCGCAATGAAAATCCCGTACCGCGTCTGGCGCAGAGTGAGCGTGCCCATGATGGTTGGTTCGTTTATTCTCCTCGCGCTTCTTTTGATTCCACAGTTCGGATTTTCCCACGGCGGCGCCACGCGATGGCTTTCGCTCGGATTCATCAATTTTCAGCCGGCAGAAATACTGAAGCTCGCGTTTGTCGTCTATCTTGCGAGCTGGCTTGACAGTCGGCGCTCCGACGTCGGATCGACTGCATACGGCCTTATGCCGTTTTCCCTTATGATCGCGCTTGTCGGCGTTTTTCTCGTTATGCAGCCGGATATCGGAACCCTCATCGTGGTGCTTGCAACCGCCGGCATCATGTATCTTCTCGGGGGCGGCAGGTGGCATCAAGTCGGAATCCTTGCAATACTCGGGATTGTCGTTGGTTTTTTTCTCATCCAGCTTGCGCCGTATCGTTTGGATCGGATTTCGGTTTTTTTTAATCCGGATTATGACCCGTCGGGCGCTGGATACCAGATGACGCAATCACTCATTGCGATCGGATCTGGCGGCGCCCTCGGCCGCGGGTTTGGAATGAGCGTCCAAAAATACAGCTATCTTCCCGAGCCCATGGGTGATTCGATTTTTGCGGTATATCTCGAGGAGATGGGGTTTGTCGGCGCGATACTTCTGGTTGGCGCATTTTTATTCTTTTTATGGCGGGGATTTCTGGTTGCACGGAGGGCGCAAGATTCGTTCGGGAAACTTTTGGCAGCCGGCATTACCGTGAGCATTTTCATCCAGGCGTTCATCAATATGGCGGCTATTTCTGGTCTTCTTCCCCTCACGGGCATCCCGATGCCCTTTGTGAGTTACGGAGGGACGTCTCTTGTGGTAACATTAATAAGTGCGGGCATACTTCTGAATATATCACATAGATGATAGATCGCTTGCGGAGTGAGCGATCAAACTTTACCTATGAGAATACTTTTTGCCGGTGGCGGAACCGGAGGCCATTTTTTCCCCATTCTCGCGCTCGTACGGGAACTTAAGCGTGTCGCGGAAGAGGAGCGGATCCTTGATCTTGAGCTTTTCTATATGAGTCCCGATGAGTTCGGATATGACCTGATCGAGCGCGAGGGGGCAACCGCGATAAAAATCACAACCGGAAAATGGCGAAGGTATTTTTCGATTAAGAATTTTTTGGATATTTTCCGGACCGCATTTGGCGTCTGGGAGGCCTTGTGGAATTTTTTTCTCATAGTTCCGGATGTCGTTTTTGCAAAGGGCGGGTACGGCTCGCTTCCGGCGGTCGTCGCATCCATACTTTTTCGCATCCCGCTCATTATCCACGAGTCCGACGCAGTCCCCGGCGCGGTGAACCGGTTTGCCGCACGTTGGGCAAAGCGCATTGCGATTTCGTTTGTGGGCGCGGAAGCGTTTTTCCCCGCCGTCAAGACCGCGTTCGTCGGCATTCCGGTCCGCAAAGCGATTCTTGGGGGAAGAAAGGAAGACGCGAGGGCTGATATGAATGTGTTTTCAAACCTTCCAGTCATTGGTTTTATCGGCGGGAGCCAGGGCGCGGAAAAAATAAATGCGGTTGTTTTGGCAGCGCTCCCGGAACTTACGGAGGCATTTGAGATTATTCACCAGACCGGAGAAAAGCACATAGACGGCGTGAAAAAGGAAGCGAATATCGTCCTCGAGCGCGGCCGCAAGGAGCGCTACCATCCGGTTCCGTTTTTCGATGAGGTCGGGGCGCGGACATTTTATTCCGCCTCGGACCTTGTCGTCTCCCGCGCCGGAGGGACATCTATGTATGAAATTGCGACATGGGGAAAGCCCGCGATTTTGATTCCGCTTCGCGTCGCCGCACAAGACCACCAGAAGAAAAACGCCTATGAATATGCGGCAGGCGGCGCGGCGCGCGTTTTGGAGGAGGAAAATTTGACGCCGCATCTTTTGCTTGCCGAGATTCGGAAACTTATGGGGGACTCCGAGCGCCTGAAGGCGATGTCCGCCGCGGCCCAGAAGTTTTCGCGTATCGATGCGGGAGAAACACTTTCGCGCGAGATCTTGAAACTCGGGGTTCACTAGCATACGATACCCGCATGGTACGCACGCGCTACGCTCCGTCCCCAACGGGACCATTCCATATCGGCGCCGCACGAGCGGCGCTCTTCGGCTACGCGTTCGCAAAAAACTCCGGCGGAGCGTTTGTGGTGCGAATTGAGGACACCGATCTTGAGCGATCAGATAAAGAATACGAGCGCGATATATTCGAGAACCTTCACTGGCTTGGCATTGTCCCTGACGAGAGTCCGGAGATGGGCGGCTCCTGGGCCCCATACCGCCAGACCGAACGAACCGAAACGTATGCGCGATACGCAAGGATGCTCCTTGATCGCGGAGCGGCGTTTTACTGCTTTCATTCCGAGGGAGAGCTCGAGCGGGAACGCAAAGAGCTTATGGACGCAAAAAAGCCGCCGGTCCACGTCTGCGAGTATCGTTCGATGGCGCGCGAAGAGCAGGAGATGATGCGGGAGGTGAAAGAGTCCGCGATTATCCGTTTCAAAACGCCCGTTGGGA
The DNA here is from genome assembly GCA_964629265.1 of uncultured Candidatus Saccharibacteria bacterium. Classification (GTDB taxonomy): domain Bacteria; phylum Patescibacteriota; class Minisyncoccia; order Sungbacterales; family HO2-52-23; genus 2-01-FULL-50-25. The sequence goes on from CAZVQM010000072.1 coordinate 3,675, forward strand.
AGACGATCGTGTTTTCCGATCTCATCCGCGGGGGGATTTCGTTTGAGTCCGATATCCTCGGCGATTTTTCCCTTGCAAAAAAGCTCAGTGTGCCGCTATATAATTTTGCGGTTGTTGTCGATGACCATGAAATGGAGATTACGCACGTGATCCGCGGCGAGGATCACATCCCGAATACCCCGAAGCAGATTTTGATAATCGAGGCCCTTGAATTTTTGCGGCCGCAGTATGCGCACCTGCCGCTTATCTTAGGGCCGGACCGGTCGAAACTTTCGAAGCGCCATGGTGCCGCGTCGGTCGGCGAGTATCGCCGGGAGGGGTATCTCCCCGACGCGCTTTTCAATTTCATCGCGCTTCTCGGGTGGAGTCCGGGTAGTGACAAAGAGATTATGTCGCGAGAGGAAATTGTGCGATTATTTTCTCTTGAGCGCGTTGGGAAATCGGGAGCAATATTCGACATCGCGAAGCTCGACTGGATGAATGGAGAATACATTCGCAAAAAATCTTCGGCGGAACTGACGAAATTATGTACCCCATACCTTGAAGATTTTTTAAAATTTTCAATT
>CAZVQM010000073.1:0-4207 GCA_964629265.1 uncultured Candidatus Saccharibacteria bacterium
AAGCGTTTGACTCGATCCCGAACAATAGCGGCCGCGTACTCATAACTCCCCTTAACGGAACCGATTCGCACCTTCGGGCGCGCATAAAACAAAAATTCCCTTCATTCAGGGAATCAGCGCCGGGTGATTTTATTGTGTATAAAAATTATTAAATTATTTGAACTATTGAAGTCCGACTTCAATAGTTTCTTTAATTGCCATTTGCTCGCGACCGCGAGCAAATGGCAAAATGACTTAAAAAGCACAAAGAATAAAAAAGAGTAAGCTGAATTCAAGTGTTCAAAAATTTTTCGAGGCGGGATCCACAGGGGGACCCCGCCTCTTGTTACTACCGAACGCCTCGATGCGAGGGCTTGCCGCGGACGATCCGCGGAATCAACCCTCTAGCATGGGCTTGTGCGCCACTTTGCGGTGAGGCGCTGTTCACCGTACGACCCCAGGGCACCGTCTTGTCGTCAGGTGCGGATCTGGGCCGCGGTGACGAGATGGGAGCCCGTCGTCTTCTTGGCCGCGAACTACACCGGCTGCCCGCGGATCCGTGTCATGTCCGATGTCCTCCGATTCGCTCGGATGAGGCCTTGAGCGCGGTGCCGCGACTCCGCTCGCAGAGGACCGTGGCTGCTGAAGCTCGAGTTCAAGCAGGCACAATCTTGGACGGAAATCGAACGGACCGCACGGTTGTCGCCGCAGAACCGATCTCCCGTTGGTGCGGAGTTCCGTCCAAGACGGAAAACTCCGCGGGAGTCAGCTACGCCCAACCACAGCTGGGCCTTGGACGGTCGGCGTTGGCCGCCTAACCCCCAAGCGCCCTCCACGTGGGCCGGGGTTTGGCCGGCCGTGGCTCCTTTGGCGCTGAAGGAGCAGGAGAATCGTTCGGATCGAGCTGCTGCATCGCATCACCTCCTTCTGCCCCTCGGGGCTTGAGGTGGTACTACGCACGCCCTGGAGACGGCGGGACCGAACAGAATAATTGACTTGGCCTTTTTCCGTATGCCGGTTTTGGCATGGCCCGAGGACGGGCCGGAAGGACGGCAAACAGAAGGCCGTTACACCATAGAAAGAACTCCTTTCGTAGCCCATTCACGTGATGCAAATGGGGCAAAGTGCAATTGATGCACACACCCAGGACCATTTCCCAGGATTAAGAGAAATCTACCAAATACACTATTTTTTTACAAGGGGCTTTTCCACAAACGTGAAAGGAACAGCTGCGCGTAGCACACTGCTCCTTTGGTTGGGGATGTTCCCCTGCCCGAAACTTTGGACAAGGATGATCCCGGTTAGCTGCACCGCTAGATCCCGAGAGGGGTCTCCTCCCGGAACCCGCGCCCTGCGCCAGATGTTACTCGTCCGCCTCCTCCCCGGCAATGCCGCGCGCGATCACGCGGGCATTGTGGAGGGCGAGCGCGATGAGCCCGATGATACCCGCGACCGCCTTGAAGAACTTTTTCACGAAGCCCTCCTTTCGCGGGTACACAAACACCCGCAGTTGCGACCGCGGCAGAAGTTGTGCTCGCCGTTGGCACACGGCGGACACTGCTCCTGCACACCGTCCTCGTCGGCCTTCGGCGCAGGAGTGTTGAACTGCCTGCGGTCCACTGGCGCCGCCTTCTTCGAAGGCGCCGCGTACTTCCGACGAAGCTCTTCGAGCCATTGCTCCATGGCGACGCCCTCCTTTGGCGCGGGTTGTGGTATACTAAAAGGGTACGATTCCTAAATCTAATTATATCTCAAAAAATGATAAAAGTCAATTCGCTCGCAAACGCAAAAGCATTTATCATTCTCGGAATCATGTTCGTTCTCATGGTTACCTCGATTGCAAACGACTCGGCAACCATGGACGAGCTTGCGCATATTCCGGCCTCGTTCGGATATGTCACAGAATTTGATTACCGTCTGAACCCCGAGCATCCCCCGCTTCTGAAAGTTCTTTCCGGAATTTTCGGAGAGCTCGGCGCACGGCCCTATTTTCCGACCTCGACCGCGGCATGGCGCGATTATGTAAACGGACAATGGGACCAGGGGCGCATATTTTTGTATGAATCCGGAAACAACGCGGACAGAATAATCTTTTGGTCCCGCATCCCGACAATTCTTTTAACGCTTCTTTTTGGCTGGCTCGTGTTTCGGGAAACAAAAGAGCGATTTGGAAAGACCGCGGCTTTGATTGCGCTTACGCTCTTTGCCTTCTCCCCCACGATCCTTGCGCATTCCAGGTACGTCACGACTGACATCGCGGCCGCGTTCGGATTTTTCATCGGCATTGTCGCATTCGTCCGTTTTCTCGAAAGCCCCACGAAAAAAAATCTTCTGATCGCGGGGTTCGCGTTCGGAATAGCCCAGCTTCTTAAATTCTCGCTTGTTCTTTTGATTCCGATCTACGGGCTTTTGCTCATTGCGTGGATTTTTGCGGCTCCGAATCTCCATTTCCGCGAACGAGTGTGGGTCTTCGCGAGGCGCGCGGCCTCGTCAATAACTATAGGTCTTATCGGTCTTGGCATTATCTGGCTTTTTTATATCCCATTTGTCTGGAACTATCCCCAAGCGCGCCAATACGCGGACGCAAAATTCAATCTTTCCTCGTACGGCTTCAGACCCGCGGTTGATATAAATCTCCAGCTTATTGAAAACACATACACTCGCCCTATCGGCCAATACGTTTTAGGAATTCTTATGGTAAACCAGCGCGCAGCAGGCGGGAATACGACCTATTATCTGGGTGAAGTATCAGCCGCGGGATCGCGGAGCTATTTTCCGCTTCTCTATCTTCTAAAAGAACCTATAGCGCTCCACATCCTTACCGCAGTCGCCGCTTTTTTTGCGCTAAAAAAGATTTGGACAAGTGCACGGGGAAGCCGCATGAAAGAAATGCTTAGACGCGCGCGCTTCTGGATCTGGCAGCATTTTTTTGAATTCTCGGCGCTTTTGTTTCTTGCGTTTTACTGGGGAGTATCCATTCAGTCGCCCTTAAATATCGGGGTCAGGCACGTTCTTCCGACATTCCCTTTTGTGTATATGCTTGTTTCGCGCGGTGTTGTCGAGTGGCTCCGCGGAGCGCGCGCAGCCGATCCGCAGAATTGGTTTGAGTGGCTTTGGGGGCTCTACGAAACGTACATCAAGCGGATTCCCCGATTCGTCTTTGTCCTCGCAATGCTTTTCTGGCTCGTCGTTTCAACCGTCGCGGTCTATCCCAATTTTCTTTCCTACTACAATTTCCTCGGCGGCGGAACTCGCGAGGGATACAAAATCGCGACTGATTCAAATTATGACTGGGGGCAGGATCTGAAACGGCTCAAGGACTATGCGGACGAAAACAAAATAGAAAAAATCGCGATTGATTATTTCGGCGGAGGAAATCCCGAGTACTACTTCGGAGACCGATTCCAACCGTGGTGGTCTTCAAAAGGTCCGGCGCGCGGGTGGTTTGCAATATCTGCGACGTTTCTTCAAGGAGCGCATGGCGCGCCCGCTCCGGGATTTATCCGAAAACCCGAGGACTCATACGAGTGGCTCCGGGGGTACGAACCCATTGGCCGCGCAGGAACTTCAATTTTTATCTACCGATTGCCGTAAACCCCGCACTAAAACCGAGTGGAACGGATACATCGAAATCCACAAGTGTGGATTGACAGTTTTTCTGCGGGACGTATACTAAAAATCCCCGCTCTTTCTTCATCTTCTGCGCGCGGAGCGGCGCGTTCGTGTTCGTGCAGCAAGACGGTCCCTGATCCTCGAGGAGGCAAGGAGGGCCGCGCTCGCCCGGTTTCAAGGGGCGACCTGTGCGTAACCCCCATCAGGGGAACCGATGCGTCCGCTCGTAGTGTGTAGGTTCCGGTCGGCCGCCCCGCGCGCAGATGTTTCAATACCCCGCCACGCGCTTCAAGCGCATTTGGGCGCCAGAGTGTGCATCTCGGCGGGGGAAACACCCCACCGCGCTTCCCGCCATCGTTCTCGGGAAGCGCAGAAAGGTGCCATCATGGCACCGCTCAACAGGCCTTCGTGCGCTCCTCGCCGGAGGCCTTCTACTTTGTCACAGGACTTGACTCCAAAAGCACTATCTGCTACAAATAGAATCACGCTGGGTAATGCCATGGGCGACCATGGCTCTGTTCCGGAAGGGGTCACTCCTCCCAGCAATGGGGTCCCCCACGTTCTTTCTTTTCGATATACTATAGAACTTCCGTGCGAGGGCGGCCGCCGCATAGGA
>CAZVQM010000074.1:0-3058 GCA_964629265.1 uncultured Candidatus Saccharibacteria bacterium
ACTCTTTGATTTTTTTTCTGCAGGAGTTTTACTTTTTCCGATTTTTCATGCGGCAGGACACGCGCAAAATACTCGTCAATGCCGAGCTCTCTTGCAACCCAACCCGCCACGTCCTCGGCGTCGCCAGTAATCATTGCGGTCGCGATACCCATGTCGCGAAGATTTTTAATCGCCTCGCGGGATTCTTCGCGGATTATATCAACAAGAGCGATTGCGCCGAGTGCTACCCCGTTTTTTATCACGATATTTATGGTTTTCCCTTGCCCGGCGAGCGCATCGGTTTCGGTTTTCATGGTGCCCGAAAGCACTGCACCACGATCTTGGGCAAGCGATACGCTACCGACAAGCACTTCCGAGCCGCTCACATCGCCTCTCACGCCTTTTCCGGGAATTCTTTGGAAATTTTTTGCCTCAAGAGTTTCGATGCCTTGTTTTTTTGTTTCCAGTACCATAGCGCGCGCGAGCGGATGCTCGGAATGGATATTTACGGACGCGGCATATTGAAGCACCGTACGTTCATCTCCGGCTGCAATCGGAATAATCCGATCAATTCCAAACTCCCCTTTGGTAAGCGTTCCGGTTTTATCAAAAAGTACAACGTCAATATTGCGCGCGGCCTCAAGCGCCATGCGCGAGCGCACAAGAAAACCGCTTCGCGCGGCTTTTGTCGTTGAGATCGAGGCAACAAGAGGAATCGCAAGGCCCAAGGCGTGAGGGCAGGCAATAACCAAAACCGCAACCAAGCGTTCAACGGCAAACACGATGCCAGCTTCGCTAAGCGACCACGCGACAAACGTCGCTGTTCCCGCAAAAACCGCGATACCGGTAAGATACAGCGCGGCTCGATCCGAAAGCATCTGCAGGCGCGACTTGGAGGCCTGGGCTTCGGCGACAAGGCGCATGACGCCCGCAAGAAACGTCTCGTCGCCGATTTTCGCCACCGCGATTGTGAGCGAGCCGTCGCCGTTTATCGTGCCCGCGATGACCGCGTACCCTACTTTTTTCGGCACGGGTTTTGATTCTCCGGTCGCGATTGATTCGTCTACATCAGATATTCCATCTTTGATAATTCCGTCCGCGGGGATTCTGCCGCCGGGCTTTACAATCACGAGGTCGCCTTTTTTGAGATCTGAGAGCGGAACCATTTCCGTTTTCCCGTTTCTCACCACCTCCGCCTGATCAGGCAGCAATTTCGAAAGTTCTTTCAAAGCGCCCTGCGCGCCCGATACCGCCCTCATCTCAAGCCAGTGCCCGAGAAGCATTATGGTAATCAAAGTCGCAAGCTCCCAATAGAGCGTTTTGTCGCCGCGCCCGTCGAGCGCGCGCGCAACAAACAATGTCACCGAAACGCTGTAAAAATACGCGACCGAAATCGCAAGCGCGATCAGGGTCATCATGCCCGGCAGTCGCGCTTTGAGCTCCCGATACGCAGAAACGATAAATATCCAGCCGCCGTAAAAAAAGATGATCGAGCTAAGAACAAATGGAAGATAGTCGGATCCTGCGAACGCGGGCGCCCGGTACTGAAGAAAGTTTTGGGCTATATCGGAATACGCGACAATCGGAATAGTCAAAAAAAGTGACGCCCAAAATTTTGCCTTGAAAATGTTCGTGCGGTGCCCCATATGTTTGTCGAAACCGTCTTTTGTTCCGTGCTCGTGTTCTTTGTTCTGCTTTTGGATATGCGCCTTTGCACTACCCGGAATCAATTGCATTCCGCATTCCGGGCACATGCCCGGCCTCGCGGAAACGATTTCTGGATGCATGGGGCAGGTATATACCGTCCGCGATGCATCGCTGTTGCTGCTTTGATGTGCATGGTCCATGTTATTCACGATTCCATATAAACAATCGCTCGGCAACTCCGCCGACATCTTTGATCTTTAGTTCCACGCCAAGCGCTGCGGGATTCGGCACATTAAATATGAGTATTCCTTCGCGGTGGTGGCCGCCGGGTCCGGGGCCTTCCCATGCAACCGGCTGCGAGACACCGCCCTTGTCATCAGTAATAGACGCGACTTGCATCGGATCAAAATCCAAACTTCCTGAATGCGTAGTGAAGATAACATTAAATTTCCATTTGCTTGCGGCCTGCCCAAACTCGATTGGCGTAATCTCAATCGTAACCGGCGGCTCTTCATCAATTTTCGTTTCCCATTGTTTTTGTTTGACCTCACCTGCCTGCTCTTCACTCTTTGCAAGCTCTTCTTGTCGATTAAAAACCATTACATAAACCAAAAACACCGCAGCCAAAAGAATACATATAGATAGTAGGTATTTCATAGTAATAAACGCCGAAATGCAAAAATCCTATACGCCATATATGCAATACCGCCGAGATTGAACAAAAGTCCGACCCAGAAAAGCTCGGTTTGATACTGGGCGACAAAGGTGACTACTCCCGCAACGCCGAGGATTGAAAGGAGATTCGCAAGGTAATGCGTACAGCAGGAAATCATTGCGGCAGTCGATGTCGTGCCTGTCACACCTAAAACCCTGCCGCTGCCTTGTCCACCCCGTATGAGTTCTTTCAGATAGAAATAGAGGCCTATTTGAATGCCAAAACCAAGCGACAAGCTCACGATAAAATACCAAAATAAGGCAAATTGATTTTGAGCAAACCCCCATCCGGACACGAACGAAAGCACTGCAAAATAAACTCCCAACAAGATTGCGCTTGCGAGTGCTCCGTAGAATACCGATGCTACACTAATGCGCTGCATCATTTTGCGCCGTAGGCCTCGGGACTTTTTTCAAACTGTTCTCTACAGTGCTCTGAGCAAAACGAGTATGTTTTACCGTTATACGCCTGCGTAATACCTCCACGCGCTTGCATGCCGCACACCGGATCGTCTAGAGATTCTTGCTGCAAACCCTCTTTTACTTTTTTGAAGAATGAATCAAACATATTATTTTTCTTATTTCTGTCAGAATCGGCTATGCCTTCATCAAACTCGAATTGTGCATCCAGACGTAGTACCACGCAAATGCCCACGCAAAGACAAACATATAGACGGCCCCCACGATCACGCTTCCCGGAGTAAGCCAGGTAAATCCC
>CAZVQM010000074.1:3068-3715 GCA_964629265.1 uncultured Candidatus Saccharibacteria bacterium
TGGTACTTCCATATTAGTGATTTCATTAAATTAACTTATAAAACTTTCTCATTATAAGAATTCAAAACTTCAATTAATTTTAATTTTTTATTTGGATGAAGAAAACCAATTTTATTATGAAATTTTTTAATATTACCTAAACCAAAAACTCCTAATCTATATATTATTTTATCTTTTCTAATTCTTTTCTTTAGTTTCGATTCTATTTTAAATTTTTTTAAAGCTTTTTTAGAGAAGAATCCCGGCAAGGTTTCGAAAAACGAATGGTGCAATTCGATTCCGCGCACAGAACGGATCGGAAGAAATCCTCCGATGAGGCATATACCGTATGCGGCTTCAGCGCCCAAAACGCACTTCCATCCGTATTTTTTAAGCGAAAGTATTTCCATATTTTTTGCTTCGTGATAAATTCCGCAACCCGAGCTGACGCGGACTCTATTAACCGATTAAATCTTTTTTCTTCTCCTCGAATTCTTTTTTGTCGATTTCACCTTTTGCGTAACGTTCTTTGAGAATATCAAGGGGCGACTTCTCGTTATCGCGCCCTCTTCGGGACTCGCCCGTGAGCCACCTGACGAGCACTACGATTCCCGCGATCACAAGCACCCACCAAAGAACCATAAAGATCCAGCCGAACCAGCCGAACG
>CAZVQM010000074.1:3725-4161 GCA_964629265.1 uncultured Candidatus Saccharibacteria bacterium
CATACATTTGATTAAATCCGAAGGGAGACGACCACCCTCCCGTCATCATGTACGTCATGGGCATCCCGCCGTCGCTGCCTCCCGGGAATGCCGCAGAGGCATCACAACCGGAAAATCGCTTGCCCATCACAATATGTGTTTGTTCTTCCCATTCCTCGCCGTGCATCTGAATCATCATCGCGTTCATCGAGGCGTGCGAATCGCCCATCATAACCCCCATAAAGTATTCGCCGAGAGTTCCGAAATTTTCATCGGACACGTCTGTGCATGATATTTCTTTTGCCTGCAATTTTTCCCACACGATTTTTCCCTCTGCTTCTTCGCGCGCCGTATGATCATCCGTCGTCGTCACTCCCGTCATCATTCCTTGCGCAAAAACAGCGCCGCTCATCACAAGTGAGAGTCCTACTATGCCTATGACACTGAAAATGAAGCT